>NZ_BAAJYR010000001.1:0-117812 GCF_057546605.1 Acidovorax sp. KPB24-03
TTGCCGGTTGCCGGTTGCCGGTTGCCGGTCGCCCGGGATGCTCTTCAGGCGCGCGCGCCGACGGCCACTGGCCATCCAGCCCCAGCCAAAGCGACCAGGCAAGCCGCAACAAAAAAGGGTTTCAAGCCGAAATGGCTTGAAACCCATATTCTTATAGGGCATTTTGCTATTTTTTCAATAGCAAATACCGCCAACCCAAGGTGGCGGCCGGCGCCGTGCGCCGGCCCGCCTTCCGCCCGGTCCCGATCTCAGTCGCGCCGTTCGATCATGCGGTTGACGCTCAAGGCCCCCAGCGTGCAGGCCGCTGCGGACAGCAGGTACAGGCTCACCGCAAACAGGCCGAAGTGTGCGGACAGGCCGAGCGCCACCAGCGGTGCGAATGCCGCGCCCACCAGCCAGGCCAGGTCGGCGGTGAAGGCCGCGCCGGTATAGCGGTACTTGGACGCGAAATTGGCGGTCACCGCGCCGGCCGCCTGGCCGTACGACAGGCCCAGCAGCACGAAACCGATCAGGATGAACGCATCCAGCGCCACGGCGCCGCCACCGATCAGCGTGGGCGCGAAACCGCTGTAGACGGCGATCATCACCGCCAGCACGCCCAGCGTGGTGCGCCGGCCCAGGCGGTCGGCGATCACGCCTGACGCGATCATGCTGCCGATGGCCAGCACGCCGCCGATCAGCTGGACGAACAACACGTCATTGATCGGCTGCTCGGGGTACAGGGCCGCCCAGGACAGGGGAAACACGGTCACCAGGTGGAACAGCGCGTAGCTGGCCAGCGCCGCGAAGCCGCCGATGAAGACGTTGTATCCCTGCGTGCGCACCATCTCGCCGATGGGCGTGGGTTCCAGTTCGCGCTCCTCCAGCAGCTTGGTGTACTCGTCCGTCACGACCAGGCGCAGGCGGGCGAACAGCGCGACCACGTTGATGGCGAAGGCCACATAGAACGGATAGCGCCAACCCCAGGAGATGAAGTCTTCCGCCGACAGGCTGGCATGCAGGAACAGGAACAGGGCACTGGCGATGATGAAGCCGGTGGGCGCGCCCAGCTGGCCCAGCATGGCATACCAGCCGCGGCGGCTGGCCGGCGCGTTCAGCGCCAGCAGCGAGGGCAGCCCGTCCCACGAACCACCCATCGCCACCCCCTGCAGGATGCGGAACAGGGCCAGCAGCACGATGGAATAGGCCCCCAGGCTTTCATACCCGGGCAGGAAGGCCATGCCGGCTGTGGAAAAACCCAGCAGGAACAGCGCGGCCGTCAGCTTGGTGCCACGGCCCCAGCGGCGCTGCATGGCCATGAACAGCGCGGTGCCGAAGGGGCGTGCGACGAAGGCCAGCGAGAAGACGGCGAAGGCGTAGAGCGTGCCCTGCAGCCGGTCCACGAAGGGAAAGAACACGGTGGGAAAGACCAGCACCGAGGCGATGCCGTATACGAAGAAGTCGAAATACTCGGAAGCGCGGCCGATCACCACGCCGATCGCTATCTCCTCGGGAGCGACGGGGGAGTGTCCGTTCTGTACGGGCCGGGAGTCTTCTTCCGTGGTGGCGCGCGATGAAGATCCGGGAAAATGCTGTGTCAATGTGGTCATCGGCGTGCTCCTTTTTGAATGCACCAGCAGTTTTTGCTTTGGCGGGCCAGTGAACTGTCTCTGGCAGCCGCAACCCACTGTAGGACAAAACGTCCCATTCACACCACAATGGTTTTCACGTAGATTCGACGCCTTCCCGCGGCCATCCGTGCCGCCTTCCACCTTTCTTGCCCGGTATGCCCTCCACCCATCGACTTCGCGGACTGCTCGCAGTGCCCGCGGCCGCGCTGCTCGCCGGCTGCAATGCCGTCGTGCTCAGCCCCTCCGGCGACATCGCCGCACAGCAGCGCGATCTGATCATCGTCTCGACCGTCCTGATGCTGCTGATCATCGTGCCGGTGATCTTCCTCACCTTCCTGTTCGCCTGGCGCTATCGCCAGGCCAACACCGAGGCCGAGTACCAGCCGGACTGGGACCACTCCACAGGGCTGGAACTCATCATCTGGTCGGCGCCGCTGGCGATCATCATCGCCCTGGGGGCCATCACCTGGGTCAGCACCCACAAACTGGACCCCTACCGCCCCCTGGACCGCATCAGCGAAGGTCGTGCCGTGCCGGAAGGCGCCAAGCCCCTGGTGATCGAGGTCGTCGCGCTGGACTGGAAGTGGCTGTTCCTGTATCCCGAGCAAGGCATCGCCACGGTGAACGAGATCGCAGCGCCGGTGGACCGCCCGATCCAGTTCAAGATCACCGCCTCGACGGTCATGAACTCGTTCTACATCCCGGCCCTGGCCGGCCAGATCTACGCCATGCCGGGCATGGAAACCAAGCTGCACGCCGTGATCAACGCGCAGGGCAACTTCGAGGGCTTCTCCGCCAACTACAGCGGTGCGGGCTTCTCGGGCATGCGCTTCCGTTTCCATGGCGTGGACCAGGCGGGCTTCGACCAGTGGGTCAAGCAGGCCAAGGACGCCGGCGGCGAACTGGGCCGCGACGGCTACCTGCAGCTGGAAAAGCCCAGCGAACGCGACCCCGTGCGCCGCTGGGCCACCGTGGCCCCCGGCCTGTATGACGCCATCCTGAACCGCTGCGTGGAAGCCAACCGCATGTGCATGAAGGACATGATGGCGATCGATGCCAATGGCGGCCTGGGCAAGCCCGGTTCGTTCAACGTGGCCTCGCTGGACGACGCCACCCGCTCGCGCCTGGGCCTGGCCGACACGCCCGCCCGCAGCTACGTGGGCGCCATGTGCACCGTCACGAACCCCGAGGGCGCCGCGACGGCCTCCCCGGCCCCTGCCACGCAGCCGATCTAAGCGGCACGCGTTCAGACCCCTCACTTTTCACGCGCCAACGGCACGCGACCTCCGATGTCCGATCCTACAGACCTCACCCGACTTATCTTTGGCCGCCTCTCCTGGGAGGCCATCCCACTGCACGAACCGATCCTGATCGCGACGTTCGCCGCCGTCGTGCTCGGCGGCATCGCCGTGCTCGGTGCGCTGACGTACTTCAAGCTATGGGGCTACCTGTGGCGCGAGTGGTTCACCAGCATCGACCACAAGAAGATCGGCATCATGTACATCATCCTCGGGCTGGTGATGCTGCTGCGCGGCTTCGCCGACGCGATCATGATGCGGATGCAGCAGGCCATCGCCTTCGGTGACAACCCCGGCTTCCTGCCGCCGCACCACTACGACCAGATCTTCACTGCCCACGGCGTGATCATGATCTTCTTCGTGGCGATGCCGCTGGTCACGGGCCTGATGAACTACGTGGTGCCGCTGCAGATCGGCGCGCGCGACGTGGCCTTCCC
Organism: Acidovorax sp. KPB24-03; assembly: GCF_057546605.1. Lineage (NCBI taxonomy): Bacteria > Pseudomonadati > Pseudomonadota > Betaproteobacteria > Burkholderiales > Comamonadaceae > Acidovorax > Acidovorax sp. KPB24-03. The sequence goes on from NZ_BAAJYR010000001.1 coordinate 3,346, forward strand.
GTTCCTCAACAACTTCAGCTTCTGGATGACCACCAGCGGCGCCGTGCTGGTGATGGCCTCGCTGTTCGTGGGCGAGTTCGCCAAGACCGGCTGGCTGGCGTATCCGCCGCTCTCGGGCATCCTGCACAGTCCGGATGTGGGGGTGGACTACTACATCTGGTCGCTGCAGATCGCGGGGGTGGGCACGCTGCTGTCAGGGGTCAACCTGCTGGTGACCATCGTGAAGATGCGCGCGCCCGGCATGAGCCTCATGAAGATGCCCGTGTTCACGTGGACCTCGCTGTGCACCAACGTGCTGATCGTCGCCGCCTTCCCGGTGCTGACGGCCGTGCTGGCGCTGCTGTCGCTGGACCGCTACGCCGGTTTCAACTTCTTCACGAACGACTTCGGCGGCAACTCGATGATGTACGTGAACCTGATCTGGATCTGGGGCCACCCTGAGGTCTACATCCTGATCCTGCCTCTGTTCGGCGTGTTCTCCGAAGTCGTCTCCACGTTCAGCCGCAAGAAGCTGTTCGGCTACGCCTCCATGGTCTATGCCACGGTGGTGATCACCATCCTGTCGTACCTGGTGTGGCTGCACCACTTCTTCACGATGGGCTCGGGCGCCAGCGTGAACTCGTTCTTCGGCATCACGACCATGATCATCTCGATCCCGACCGGGGCGAAGATCTTCAACTGGCTGTTCACCATGTACAAGGGCCGCATCAAGTTCGAGGTGCCCATGCTGTGGACCATCGGCTTCATGGTGACCTTCGTGATCGGCGGGATGACCGGCGTGCTGCTGGCGGTGCCACCGGCCGACTTCGTGCTGCACAACAGCCTGTTCCTGATCGCCCACTTTCACAACGTGATCATCGGCGGCGTGGTGTTCGGCCTGTTCGCCGGCATCAACTACTGGTATCCCAAGGCCTTCGGCTACAAGCTCGACCCGTTCTGGGGCAAGTGCTCGTTCTGGTTCTGGCTGATCGGCTTCTGGATGGCCTTCATGCCGCTGTACGTGCTGGGCCTGATGGGCGTCACGCGCCGCATGAGCCACTTCGAGGACATGTCGCTGCAGATCTGGTTCCAGATCGCCGCCTTCGGCGCCGTGCTGATCGCCCTGGGCATCGGCAGCTTCCTGATCCAGCTGGTGGTCAGCTGGCGCAACCGCGAAGCCCTGCGCGACACGACGGGTGATCCATGGGGTGGCCGCACGCTGGAATGGTCCACGTCGTCACCGCCACCTGCCTACAACTTCGCGTTCACGCCGCAAGTGCATGACAACGATGCCTGGCACGACATGAAGCAGCGCGGCTACGAGCGTCCGCTGAGCGGCTTCATCCCGGTGCACATGCCCAAGAACACGGCCGCTGGCGTGGTCATCGCCGGCATTTGCACGGTGCTGGGCTTCGCGCTGATCTGGCACATGTGGCTGCTGGCCGGCGTGTCGTTCGCCGCCCTGCTGGTCGTGAGCATCGCCCACACCTTCAACTACCAACGCGACTACTACATCGATGCGGACACCGTTGCCCGCACCGAAGCCGATCGCACCCGTCTCCTGGCCAGCCATGTCTGATACCACCGCACTCCACCACCCCGGCGCCTCGGGCGCCCCGGCGAAACCGGTCTTCCACCTCACGGAAGAACACCATCCGCAGAACGGCACCCTGCTGGGCTTCTGGATCTACCTGATGAGCGACTGCCTCATCTTCGCCTGCCTGTTCGCCGTCTACGGCGTGCTGGGCCGCAGCTACGCCGCCGGCCCGTCCGGCGCCGACCTGTTCGACCTGCCGCTGGTGGCGCTGAACACGTCCATGCTGCTGCTGTCGTCCATCACGTATGGCTTTGCCATGCTGGAGATGCAAAAGAAGAAGGTCAACCGCACCATCGTGTGGCTGGCCATCACCGGCCTGCTGGGCGCGGCCTTCATCGGCCTGGAGCTGTACGAGTTCAACCACCTGATCCACGAAGGCGCCGGTCCGCAGCGCAGCGCGTTCCTGTCGGCCTTCTTCGGCCTGGTGGGCACGCACGGCCTGCACGTCACCTTCGGCATCATCTGGCTCGTCGTGCTGCTGTTCCAGCTCAAGAAGCACGGCCTGACCCCCGCCAACCGCCGCCGCCTGCTGTGCCTGTCCATGTTCTGGCACTTTCTGGACGTGGTCTGGATCGGCGTCTTCACCTTCGTCTACCTGATGGGAGTCCTGCCATGAGCACCCCCCACAACCACCAGAACCTCACCGACACCCACGATGGCCACCACGGCCACGACGACCACCACGATCACCACCATGAAGACGATGGCGCCAGCCACGGCTCCATGCGCGACTACGTGATCGGCTTCGTCGCATCGGTCATCCTGACCGCCATTCCGTTCTGGCTCGTGATGGGCAAGGTGTTCGAGCAGTCGAGCACCACGGCCCTGGTGATCCTGGGCTTCGCCGCGGTGCAGATCGTGGTGCACATGGTGTACTTCCTGCACATGAACACCAAGTCCGAAGGCGGCTGGAACATGCTGGCACTGGTCTTCACCGTCGTGCTCGTGGTCATCACGCTGGCGGGCTCGCTGTGGGTGATGTTCCACCTCAACCACAACATGATGCCCATGTCGATCCACGACATGAAGAACATGCCTTGACCCCGATCTCCGGCAGCGCGACTGCATCCTCTCCCGCGCCCGCCATGGGCGTGGACAGGCCCGCCCCGCCCCGCTCCCGGGCCGGACTGGCCGCGATGGGGGTGTGCGCGCTGCTGGTGTTTGCCACGCTCGTGGCGCTGGGCAGCTGGCAAGTGGCACGCCGCGCCTGGAAACTGGATCTCATCGAGCGCGTGGAGAAACGCATCCATGCCGCTCCCACCGCCCCCCCCTCCCCCGCCGAATGGCAGCGCAGCCCCGATGCGGCGCGCGACGCCGAGTACCGCCATGTGCGCCTTCGCGGCACCTTCGACCACGCCAAGGAGGCACTGGTACAGGCCAACACCACGCTGGGCGCCGGCTTCTGGGTGGTGACGCCGCTGCGGCAGGCCGATGGCACGGCCGTGCTGGTCAACCGGGGATTCGTGCCGCCGCAGGCCCGCGATCCCGCCGCACGCGCCGCCCCCGCGCCCCAGGGCGAGACCGAGGTGACCGGCCTGCTGCGACTGAGCGAGCCCGTAGGTGGGTTTTTGCGGCACAACGACCCCACCGCCGACCGCTGGTTCTCCCGAGATGTGGCCGCCATTGCCGCCGCGCGCGGCGTGGCCGGCATCGCGCCCTATTTCGTGGACGAGGACGCCGCCCCCCGCTCCGCCGCACCCACCGCCACCACGGGCACGTCAGCGGACGCCCTCCAGTGGCCCGTCGGCGGCCTGACGGTGGTGCGTTTCCCCAACAGCCACCTGGTCTATGCCATCACCTGGTACACGCTGGCCCTGATGGTGGCCGCGGGTGCCTGGTACGTATGGCGCGACGACCGCAGGCGCCGCCAGCACCACGCTTCGCCCGCCACCGATGCCGCTGTCCCCTGACGCCCCGGCCGAACGGCCCGCGCCGCGCACGCGGGCGGCAGTAGCGGACTCCACCGGGCTCAAGAACCTGCAGCAGCTGATCCAGCTGCGCTGGATCGCCGTGATCGGGCAGCTTTTCACCATCGAGGTGGTGCACTACAGCCTGGGCATCATCCTGCCGCTGCAGGCCATGCTGATGGTGCTGGGCGCCTTGGTGGTGTTCAACACGGCCAGCCTGCTGCGCTGGCGCATCGGCCGCCGCGTGCGCAACGTGGAGCTGTTCTTCGCCATGGTGGTGGACGTGGCCATGCTCACCGCCCAGCTCTACCTGAGCGGCGGCACCACCAACCCGTTTGTCTTCCTGTACCTGCTGCAGGTCACGCTGGCCGCCGTGCTGCTGCGCGCGGGCTACACCTGGACCATCGTCGCCATGACGGTGGCCTGCCTGTGCGGGCTGGCCCTGTTCAGCCGCCCGCTCGCCCTGCCGCTGGACCACGACCGGGGGCTGTACAGCCCCTACGTGCTGGGCATGCTGGTGTGCTTCATGCTGAACGCCGTGCTGCTGGTGATCTTCATCACGCGCATCGGCCGCAACCTGCGCCAGCGCGACGCCCGGCTGGCCACCATGCGCCAGCGCGCCGCGGAAGAAGACCACATCGTGCGCACTGGGCTGCTGGCCTCTGGCGCGGCGCACGAGTTGGGCACGCCGCTGTCCACCCTGGCCGTGATCCTGGGCGACTGGCGCCGCATGCCGGCCCTGGCGCAGGATGCCGAGCTGCAGGCCGAGATCGCCGAGATGCAGGCCCAGGTGCGGCGCTGCAAGACCATCGTGAGCGGCATCCTGCTGTCGGCTGGAGAAACCCGGGGCGAGGAATCGATGCAGACCACCGTGTGCACCTTCCTCGACCAACTGGCCGAGGAGTGGCGCAGCACGCGGCCCGTGGGCACGTTCGCCTACGACAACCAGTTCGGCGAAGACCGCCCCATGGTCTCGGATGTCACCCTGCAGCAGATGGTCTTCAACGTGTTGGACAATGCACGGGATGCGTCGCCGCATTGGGTGGGTCTGGCAGCTGAGCAGGAGGCCGATGCCCTGCTCATCACCGTCACCGATGCCGGCCCCGGTTTCGCCCCGGCCATGCTGGAGCAGTTCGGCAAGCCCTACCAGTCCAGCAAGGGCCGGCCGGGCGGTGGGTTGGGGCTTTACCTGGCCACCAACGTGGCGCGCACCCTCGGGGGCACCATCACCGCGCGCAACCGCGCGGCCGGCGGCGCCGCCGTCACCATTACCCTTCCGCTGGCAGCCGTCGCGCTGCAGGAGACCCCGGACCATGGACGCTGACCGCCTGTTGCTGATCGTGGAGGACGACGAGGCCTTCGCACGCACGCTGGCGCGCTCGTTCGAACGGCGCGGCTACCACGTGCTGCATGCGGCCAACCTGCCCGAGGTGGAGGCGCTGCTGGACGGGCACACGCCGGGCTACGCCGTGGTGGACCTGAAGCTCAAGGGCGAGGCCTCGGGCCTGGCCTGCGTGCAGAAGCTCCACTCCGCCAACGAAGACATGCTGATCGTCGTGCTGACGGGCTTCGCCAGCATCGCCACGGCCGTGGAGGCCGTGAAGCTCGGCGCATGCCACTACCTCGCCAAGCCTTCCAACACCGACGACATCGAGGCCGCCTTCGGCCTGACCGAGGGCAATATCGAAGTGGAGCTGACCAACCGCTCCAGCTCGATCAAGACGCTGGAATGGGAGCGCATCCACGAGGTGCTGGCCGAAACCGGCTTCAACATTTCGGAAACCGCGCGGCGCCTCGGCATGCACCGGCGCACCCTGGCACGCAAGCTGGACAAGCGGCGCGTGAACTGAGTCCCGCTCCACCGGGCACCCCGCGCAGAGGGATGCCGGCCATGCCTGCCTGTACAAGCATCGACACCGATCGGAAGCATTGGTACGCTCACGCTGACCTGACAGCGGGGCCTTCGCCAAATCTGGCGCAGGCAGGAGAGCGCAGGCCGCCGCTGAAGGCCGGCGAGGCTCATCGACACCAAGGGAGAACAAACACCATGCGGCAATCCGAAAAGGCGCGTTGGGCTGCCAGCGCCATGCTGGCTCTGGCTTTCATTGCGCCCGCACACGCAGACCAAGACCTGCGCAATTGGGGCAACGACCCTTTCTTTCAGATCTCCCATGCCGTGGCGGACTGCCCGCAACCCCTGGGGCCGCTGCTGACCCGGCAGGAATGGCAGCGCGAGGAACACTACCGCGCTGAACGCGGCAACAGCTGCTACATCCAGGGCACTTGCCGCCTGTCCAGCGGCTATCGGTACGACGGCGAAATCAGCGAGGCCGTGAAACGGCGACTTACCCACATCGCGGAGCAGACGCAATGGGACCGCAAGTCGACCCTGTGGCTCATGCTCCAGCGACGCATCATCTACGTACAGGGCTGCGTGGCCGCCGACTTCGACCGGGAGGCATTCGTGAAACAACTGGCAGAGACGGCCGATGTGGTCACGGTGATCGACCAGATGGCGGTGCTCGGTCCCCCTGATGCGATCCGCTACCCGCTGGCACCGGCGGCGCGATCCCCTGCCGCCGAGGCAAAGCCTTAGCCACCACCGATCCATCTGCCCCCGGGGCAGATCTGTCCAAGGGCCGTGGGTCCTGATCTGGCACCGGAATGCCATCGCCCTGAGTCGCCCGCCCAGCGCCCTGGAATCGACGAGGCGCCCCACTCACACGTTCGCACGCGCGGCACCAGCAGCCGGAGCGGCAGCCATCTGCGCGTTGCCCGACGCCGCTTCAGCAGGTTCATCCCAAGCCGCTCCATCGAAAGCGGAGCGCTTGCGCCTCTTCCATGCGCGTCGCGGCCGTCCATTCCTGAGTTCAAAGGCTCCCAAAAGCGGTTTCCCAGGCCCACCCATGCCCAAATCCGTCTGCTCAGCCGAGGGGAAGGCGATCCTGCAGGCCGCCATGAACCAATATCGATGCGAGTGTTTTTAGCTTCGCCAGCAAGCGGCGTGGCTGAGCAGATAACGCAAGCAAAGCGAACGCACGGCTTCAAATCCTCTAAAAAAACCCCAAAAAACCACGGTTAATGCGGCAAAGCAGCCGGGCTTTTATCCGAAATATAAAAATGCGAATTAAAAAGCAGTTACAGAAACAATAATTTACACACCATACAAATAAAGATCAAAAAAGGCATCGACAAACAAACCTGTTTTTTTAGAAACTGAATCCGCAACAAAAACCCCCGAAAAAATTCAGATCGACCAAAAGCACGGGATCGGGGATCTTCAGAAAAAGGAATCGCTTTAATCCGCTGGATTTATCCAGTTGGGCGAAGCTTTGTCTTTTGCTTTCGCAATGGGTATTCACCCATTGCGAAAGCACTGCAGGCATGGGGTTGCGAACATGGAAAACAAACAGGGGAATTCCAATGCGGGTGGATTCAAGCCATTTTTCGATCGCTCCTGAAACGGTGAACAGCGCGAAGCCCCAAGCACCAAGGCAGCCTTCAGAAAATCCCACAGAAAAAGAAATATCCGGTGGCACCTACGCCCTCGGCAGCCATGTTCTGGGGCAGTACTCGCGTCGGGCAGAGGTTGTGCCGGACGGCGAAGCGCGGATGGACTTCAGGGCATTGGCTGCCGTGGCCGCATTCGAGCTCTGCGACCGGCTCGACCTGCAAATCCCCGTCGCGGTGCTGGACTTCTGGCGCAGCCGCGTGCCACGCACGTCGGGCTTCGAGGTGCGGCCGGCAGTGCATCAACCGATGTTCCGTGCCTTGTGGCCTGCCAATACCGATGCCCAATGGAGAAAATGCCCTGCCAACCAAGTTGGTGCATTCATCGATTTATCCAGAAAAATTCCCGAAAATGGTGCACTCATGGTGCAACTGGCGGACCACACCACTCCCATTGAAATCGGATCCGCCAAAATTCTGATCCACTGCCAACTGGAAAATGAAATAGCGTCCGCCGTGGTGATTGCCAATGCCCGCGATTTTGCAGCACCGGCCTGCAATGCCATTGCCGAGATGTACCTGGAAATCCTGTGCACCATGATGGGGGACAAGAATATATCCGCGTCGCAGGCAGCGGGCATTGGAGTTGCATCGCTTCAATATGCAATCAATATGCTCTCCGGCCATTCACACGAATATGGACCGTTTCTTTCGATTCCCGATTGGCTGGAACAATCGGCGGATCGCCACAGGGACAAGGTAGCGTACTTTTTCGGCAATTCAGCGCTCAGTTACCGGGACTTCAACGGCAAAGCCAACGCTTTGGCCGGCCTGCTGGCAGCCCGGGGAACCGGGTCGGCCACGCCCGTTCCGGTGCTGCTGGGCAACAGCCTGGAGCTGCCCGTCTGCTACTTCGCGCTGATGAAGCTGGGCGCTGCGTTCGTTCCTCTGGACCCGGGCTGGCCGATGGAGCGTCGCGAGCAAGCCCTGGAGGCGCTGAACAGCCACACGGTGCTGTGCACCGACGCTTCCAACGTACCGGCCAGCCACCGGAACCGTGCGGTGGCGGTCGACGTCGCCCTTCTCGACGGCACCTCGGCCGCCCGCATCCAGGCTCCTATTGCCCCTGAACAGGCCATCTACGGCATCTTCACTTCTGGAACGACCGGACGGCCCAAATGCGCCATGAACAACCATGCGGGACTGACCAACCGGTTCCAGTTCATGACGCGCTATTTCCACCGCGACGGCGGCATACGGTGCGTGCTGCAGAACACGCGGCACACCTTCGATTCGTCGGTATGGCAGTTGTTTTGGCCGCTGACGGCCGGGGGCAGCACCGTGATTCCGCAGGAGGGGGCCCACCTCGACCTCGAAGGCACGGTAGAGACGATTGCACAGCACGGCGTCGACATGACGGATTTCGTGCCCAGCGTGTTCAACCAACTGGTGGTGCTGGCAGAGCACAGCCATGACATCCGCCGTCGGCTCGCCACGCTGCGTGAACTGGTGGTAGGTGGCGAAGAGATCACGCCGCAAATGGTGCACCGGCTGCGTGCCATCCTGCCAGCGCTGCGCATCACCAATGCGTATGGTCCGACGGAAACCTCGATCGGAATGGTGTTCCACCCGGTCGAGGATGCCGACGGACTGTCGATCCCGCTGGGACGGCCGATCGACAACTGCAATGTCGTCGTCGTGGACTCGGCGCTTCGGCCCTTGCCGCCCGGCGCCCGGGGCGAACTGCTGGTGGGCGGCGTGTGCGTCGGTAACGGCTATCTGCACGATGCACAGCGCACGGCGGCCGCCTTCGTGGACAACCCTTTTGCCTCGATTGCGGGGGCCAAGCTCTACCGCACCGGCGACCTCGGCTACTTCGACAGCCTGGGCCGGCTGCGCTTTTCGGGTCGCAAGGATTTTCAGGTGAAGGTCGGTGGGGTGCGCATCGAACTGGGCGAAATCGAAAGCGCCGCGGAGCAATGCCCTGGCGTGAACCACGCCAAAGCGATGACCGTGGGCCAGGGTGACGACCGGGCACTGGCCTTGTTTGCCGCCGGCGATGCCGGCCTGACACGCGACGCGCTGGAATCCCACCTGCGCGGGGCATTGCCGCGCCACACCGTGCCGCGGCACATCGTGCTGCTGGCAGAGATGCCGACCACCGACAACGGCAAGCTCGACCGCAAGGCGCTGCTGAGCCAGCTCGAGCGCCCTGCCCTGGACACCTCGGCGGACACGTCCGTGCAGCAAGACGCGGCCATTTCGCTGGCCGATGCCGTGCTGGCGGTCTTTCGCCGTCAGTTGCACCAACCGGCCCTGGGCGCGGACGATCCATTTTTCGACCATGGCGGCGATTCGCTGCAGGCCGTGTCGCTGATCGTGTCGCTGGAAAAACGCTTTGGCGTGCCAGTGCGCATCGCGGAACTGATGGCGCAGCCGACCGCGCGGCAGATCGCTGGCTGCATCGAAGCGAAACAGCGTATCGCCACCCCGGGCCATTGCGAAGGCCGCGAAGAAAGCCAGGAACCCCAGGACGAACAGGCGATGGAACGCGATGCCACGCTGCCCGCCGGCTGGGTCGCAGCGCGCCGGTCGGATCACAACGCACCAAGGCAGCCTTCCAGCATCTTCATGACGGGTGCCACCGGTTTCGTGGGCAGCCACCTGGTTCGCGAAATCCTGTCGAGCGACGCCACCGCGACGGTGCATGCCCTGTGCCGGCATGCCGGCAACGCACAGTCGGCAATGGAGAAAGACTTGCAGGAACGAGGCCTGTGGCGGCCGGACTTTGCAGGCCGGCTGGTGGCTGTTCCGGGCGATCTGGGCCAGCCGGCCTTCGGCCTGGAAGCGGCCGCCTGGCGCCAGCTCTCGCAATCGTGCGACGCCGTGCTGCATTGCGGGGCGATGGTCAACTTTCTGTACGACTACGGCGCCCACCGCGCGACCAATGTTCTGGGCACCCGGGAGGCGCTGCGCCTGGCCCTGGAGGGCCGGGCCAAGCCGCTGCACCACATCTCCACCCTCGGGACGCTGGACCAGCACGCCGCGCTGCAGGCTTCGCCGCTCGCCGAGGACTTCGACCTCGCTCAGGGCGTCCGGCCCGCCAGTGGCTACAGCCGCTCCAAGTGGGCCGCGGAGCGCCTGCTCGACGCAGCGCGAAGGCAAGGCGCCCATGTATCGATCTACCGGCTGGGCGAGGTCATGCCGGCCGCCGCAGAGGGTCTGCTTCAGCGGCCCAATGAGCGCGCGCTGACCCACTTTCTGCTGACGGCCATCGCGCACCTGGGGGTCCGGCCGGCCGCGGAGATCGTCTCCGACTGGTCGCCTGCGGACTACGTGGCGCGCCGCGTGGTGCTCGCCATGCGTTCGCCCCAGGCATGGGGCCGCACCTTCCATTTGCTGCATCCACAGCGAATGGCCTTTCCGACGATCTTCGAAGCCGCCGGCACCCCGATGCCGCAGGTGTCCTGCACGGCCTGGATGGAGCGGCTCGATGCGGCCGTGGCAGCGGGCGGCCCGCGGGCACTCACCGTGGTCCGCCGCCTGCTGCCAGCCGCAGGCGATGAACGGGCCTTCGCCGACGCCCTGTCCGCACTGCTGACGGACAACCCCCGTCTTTTCCGGCGCGACGAATGTGCGGGGCTGGAGCAGGCTATGGCCGCGGAAGACGGCAGGGACTTCTCAGCCTCCATCGGCCGCTACGCGCGGCAGTTGCTCCGGTCCGGAGCCGCAGCGCCATCGGCCGTGCGCTGATCCCCTCGACTGCTTTGGTTTCCCGTATTTCTTTTCTTTGATCGACAGGAGTGGGCGCGATGCACTATCGACGGATGGGCCGGCTTGGCTGGCAGGTGAGCGAAGTGGGCTATGGCATGTGGGGGATCGCGGGAGGTCCGGGCAACTTCACTGGCGCCAACTACGAAACGGCGCCGCGCTGCCTGGAGCGCGCGGTGGAACTGGGCTGCAACTTCTTCGACACCGCCTGGGTGTACGGGCGCGGCATCAGCGAGCAGATGCTGGGCAGCCTGCTGCGTGCGCACACGGGCGACCGGCTGTACGTGGCAACCAAGATCCCGCCGAAGAACCGTGAATGGCCGCCCCGACCGAGCGACCGCCTGCAGGACGTGTTTCCGGCCGATCACATCCGCGAGTTCACGATGAAGAGCCTGGAAAACCTGGGCACGGATCGCATCGACCTGATGCAGCTGCACGTCTGGGAAGATCGCTGGGCGGACGAAGAAGAATGGCAGCGCGCATTGGGGGACCTGCGTGCCGAAGGGCTGATCGAGGGCATCGGCATCAGCGTCAACCGCTGGGAGCCGGACAACTGCCTGCGGGCCATCGACACCGGGCTGATCGACGTGATCCAGGTGATCTACAACATCTTCGATCAGGCCCCGGAAGACCGGCTGTTCCAGGTGGCTGCTCAGAAGGACATCGGCCTCATCGCGCGGGTGCCTTTCGATGAGGGCGGGCTGACGGGAACGCTATCCCACGACACGGTGTTCCCGGCCGAGGACTGGCGATCGACCTACTTCGGGCCGGAAAACCTTGGCCCCACCGTGGACCGCGCCGAGCGGCTGCGCACGGTGTTGCCCGAGGGCATGGCATTGCCCGAGATGGCGCTGCGTTTCATCCTGCACCACCCGGCAGTCTCGACGGTGATTCCCGGCATGCGCCAGCTGCGCAACGTCGAGGCCAATCTGAGCGTGAGCGACGGGCGCCGGATGGAGGCTCCGCTGCTGCAGACGCTGCGCGCGCACCGCTGGGACCGCTCGCCCACCGCGTGGTCCCAGTGAAGGGCCATCCGGCCGAGCCCCCTCTCGCCCCCTTTTTTCCGGAGCCTTGCATGAAACAGATCATTGCCCTGTGGGCGCATCAACGCGCGCTGTCCACCGCCTTCCTGCGCATGATGATCGAGCGCAACGACGTCACCGTGATCCATGAGCCCCTGGTGACACTGCTCGACACGGGCGAAGTGCCCCTGCCCGATGGTTCGGGCGGCCAGGTGGTGGTGCGGTCCGAGCGCGCCTTCTTCGACCACCTGCGCACGCTGGCAGCGCATCGGCCCGTGTTCTTCAAGGACACGGTGGAGCACCGCTACCGGTACCTGTTCGACCACCCCGAGGAGGTGGCGGACATCGAACACACCTTCATCGTGCGCGACCCTGCGCCGACGATCAGTTCGATGTACCACATGAAGCCGACCATCGCCTTGCATGAGGTGGGCTACGAACACCTTTTCGAGATCTTCGAGCTGGCCACCCGGCTCAAGGGGTCGGCCCCGGTGCTCGTCGATGCCGACCGCCTGGTCAAGACACCGCAGGCGGTGGTGCAGCGCTATTGCGAAGAAGTCGGCCTGCCTTTCATCGCCTCGGCCCTTCAATGGCAGCCCAGCGATCGGCCGGAATGGAGCCGCACCCGCCAATGGCATCTGGACGCGATGCGCAGTTCGGGCTTTGCGGCCACCGCCAAGGCGTACCCGGACACCGTGGCCAACAACCCGCTGCTGAAGGGGTACTTCGATCACCACTACCCGTTTTACCAGCAGCTCGTACAGCACGCCATTTGAGGTTCGCGCGTCCGCGCGATTGCCACCCAGTTCCCTTCCAGACACGTTCCGCCTTTCACGTCGTTCTCACCCCTTCCCAACCGAGAGAAAGCAGCCAACACCATGTCGTCGATCCAAGCCAATGCCATCGCCCCCCTCCGCCCCGTCGAGGCCCTGTCCTCCGGCGAACAGTTCGCCCAGGCGTACCTGAAAAAAAGGGGACACGACCGAAGTGCACTTCGACTTCACCATCACCGAGGCCTTCAAGCCCACGCAGGACCGGCCCCGCCTGATGGTGAGCCAGCTCTTCAGGAAGCGTCTGGTGAGCGAGACGCACAACCGCTTTTGGTCCGAGAGCCGCCCCCCCAAAGTGGAGACCGGCGGCATCCACGAAGGAGACTTGCGCCAGGAGGCCACCTTCCGCTTCGGCATGGGCGAAGGCATCGTGCGCCCGATCTCGGCCTGGGTCCAGCTGCCGCCGGAACTGGCGGGCGACGAGCGCGGCATCGCAGAATTCATCGACTACCGGCTTCTCGTGCGCCTGGCCACGGCGGAAAACCAGGCGCTCACCTTCGGCCCGCACGGCCTGCTCAACCATCCCGGCGTAACGCGGCTGCCCTACGCCACCAGCTACTTCGACGGCATCATGGCCGCCTGCAACGCGATCGAGCAAAACGGTGCCACCGCGCACGCCATGATCGTGAACCCGGTGGACTACTACCACGGCCTTCTGGGCAAAGGCATCCTGGGCGACCTGCAGCAAAACGGCACGAAGATCGTGCGCACCCGCATGGTGGCCCCGGGCTGTGCGCTGGTCGGCGATTTCGCGGTTGCGGCGCGCATCCTGCACACGGGCAAGTCGGTCATCCGCGTGGGCACGCCACCCGCCGGCACCTTCGCCACGGAAGGCACGGCGGTCTGCGCGGAGATCTACGAAGGGCTGGCAGTGCACCTGCCCACGCACTTCTTCCATGTCGTGAAGGCCGACTGAGCCCCGCAGCACCGCGCGCGGGATGGCCCGCGCGCCCACCGACAAGGACCGCCCCCATGAACGCCCCACAGACCGGCCTGGCTTTCTACCGGCCTTTCATGCCGATCTTCCTCGGCCTTTTCTTTTGCCATCTGGGCATCGGCGCCACGCTGTCGGTGCTGCCCTTCTACGTCAAGGACGCGCTCGGCGGCAGCGATGTGGACGTGGGCACCGTCATCGCCGCCATCGCGGTGGCGGTGGTGCTCACCCGGCCCGTCGCCGGCCGGCTGTCGGACCGCATAGGGCACCGGACGCTGATGCTGCTGGGCGCCCTCCTTTGCGTGCTGGCCGGCGCCGGCTACGCCATGGCGCAGCGGGTGGATGTGCTGACTGCCGTACGGGTGCTGCACGGCATGGGCGAAGGTTGCGCCTTCACCGCCGGGGCCACCTGGCTGGTGGGGCTTGCGCCCACAGCCCGGCGCGGAAAGATCATCGGGCTCTACGGGGTGAGCATGTGGTCGGGCGTGACGCTGGGGGCGCTGGCCGGCGCAGCGCTGATGCAGGCAGCCGGGTTCTCCGCCGTCTGGATGCTCTGCGTTGCCGCGCCCCTGGCCGGCTTCGCTTTCGTCATGGCCAAGCCCGCGCCCCCAAAGGTGCCCGCGGCGGCCAAAAGCGCGCTCTTTCCTCGGTCGGCGTGCCTTCCCGGCGTCACCCTGGCGCTGGGGTCCATGGGGTATGCCGCGCTGGCCTCGTTCGTCTCGCTGTACATGGCGGCCAAGGGCATCGACAACGGCATCCTGGCATTCAACGTGTTCGGCTTCGCATATGTGGGATCACGGCTTTTTCTTGGCCATTGGCCCGACCAGTTCGGGCCATATCGCGTTGCCCTGTGGGCGGCATTGGGCGAGGCCGTGGGCCTGCTGCTGCTCGCCATCGCGCCCAACCTCATGGTGGCGGTGCTGGGTGGGCTGGCGATGGGGCTCGGACTCTCGCTGTTCTACCCCTCGCTGGCACTGATCGTCATCCAGAAGACCGAGCCGGCCCACCACGGCGCCGCGCTCGGCATGTTCACCTCGTTCTGGGATCTGGGCATCGCTGCCGGGGGCGTGGTGGCCGGGTTCGTTGCGGCCCGCTTCGGCTATGCCGAGATCTACGGCGTGATGCTGGCGGCCACGCTGGCCAGCACGGTCGGCGTGATGCTGCTGTGGATGCCGCTGCGCGCTCGCGGGCGGCCATCGCTGCCGTCATGAGGCACACCCTCCGGCCACGCCCTCATATTCAGACACCTCTTTTTTCAAGGAGCCGACGACATGTTTCTCGATCATCTGCAGCGGCTGGAAGCCGAGAGCATTCACATCCTGCGCGAGACGGTGGCGGAGGCGGACAACCCCGTCATGCTGTATTCCATCGGCAAGGACAGCTCGGTGATGCTTCACCTCGCGATGAAGGCGTTCTACCCCGCACGGCCGCCATTCCCGCTGCTGCACGTGGACACGCTTTGGAAGTTCCGCGAGATGATCGCCTTCCGGGACCAGCGGGCGCGGGACACCGGCATGGAGTTGCTCGTGCACAGCAACCCCGACGGCATCGCGATGGGCATCGACCCGTTCGTGCATGGATCGGCGGTGCACACCGACCTGATGAAAACCCAGGCGCTCAAGCAGGCGCTGGACCACCACCGGTTCGACGCCGCCTTCGGCGGAGCGCGCCGCGACGAAGAAAAATCGCGCGCCAAGGAACGCGTGTTCTCGCTGCGGTCGGTGCACCACCGCTGGGATGCGCGGCGACAGCGGCCCGAGCTCTGGCGGGTCTACAACACCCGCAAGCACCAGGGCGAGAGCATCCGCGTATTCCCCCTCTCCAACTGGACCGAGGCGGACATCTGGCAATACATCGCACGCGAGCAGATTCCCATCGTGCCGCTGTACTTCGCCAAGGAACGGCCCGTGGTGGAGCGCAACGGGATGCTGCTCATGGTGGACGACGAGCGCCTGCCCCTCGCCCCGGGCGAACACCCCCGGATGCGGCGGGTGCGCTTTCGCACGCTGGGCTGCTACCCGCTCACCGGCGCCATCGAAAGCGATGCCGATTCGCTGGAGGCGATCATTGCCGAGACCCTGGCGGCGCACACTTCCGAGCGGCAAGGCCGGGCCATCGACCACGATGGCAAAGGCTCCATGGAACTGAAGAAACAGGCGGGGTATTTCTGATGAGCGGCACCCAACCCTCTCCCGCGCCGCAGCGCAGCCTGCTGCGCGTCATCACCTGCGGCAGCGTGGACGACGGCAAGAGCACGCTGATCGGCCGGCTGCTGTACGAATCCAAGAGCCTCTACGAGGACCAGTTGCAGGCGTTGGTCGCCGACTCCCGCAAGTCAGGCACGCAGGGCGGTGCGCTCGACTTCGCGCTGCTGGTCGATGGCCTGGTGGCCGAGCGGGAACAGGGCATCACCATCGACGTGGCCTACCGCTACTTCTCATCGCCCACGCGCAAATTCATCCTGGCCGACACACCGGGCCACCTGCAGTACACGCGCAACATGGCCACCGCGGCCTCCAACGCCGGCGCGGCCATGGTGCTGGTGGATGCGCGCAAAGGGGTGCTCAGCCAGACCCGGCGGCATGCCTACATCGCCGCGCTGCTGGGCATCCGGGCCCTGGCCCTGGTGGTCAACAAGATGGACCTGGTGGACTACCGCGAAGACCGCTTCGCCGAGATCGAAGCGGAGTTCTGCGCGCTGGCGCAGCAGATGGGCCTGCCTGCCCCGGTGTGCATTCCCATGTCGGCACTGCGAGGGGACAACCTGGTCGAGCGCAGCCTTCAAACGCCGTGGTACCAGGGGCCCACGCTCGGACAGTGGCTGGAGGCCACGGAGGTCGACGAGGCAGGCGCCGCGCGACAGCCGCTTCGGTTTCCGGTGCAATGGGTGAACCGGCCGAGCGAAGACTTTCGGGGCCTGGCAGGCACGGTGGCAGCGGGCAGCGTGCGCGTGGGTGACGCGGTGGTGGTGCAGCCCCGCGCCCAGCTGGCACGCGTGAAGCGCATCGTCACGTACGATGGGGATCTGCCGGCCGCCACGGCGGGCCAGTCGGTCACCCTGGTGCTGGATGCCGAGCTCGACGTCTCGCGCGGCGATCTCATCGCCGACCCGGCCTCTCCCGCGGAAGTGGCCGACCGCATCGAAGCCGACATGGTCTGGTTCAGCGAAACCCCTCTCTTTCCTGGCCGCGGGTACTGGCTCAAATGCGGCCCCCGCACCGTAGGTGCGACCGTCACGCGCATCGTCCACCGGGTGGACATCGAAACCTTCGACCGGCTGCCTGCGGACCAGCTCGACATGAACGCGGTGGGCCTGGTCGAGCTGACCCTGGACCAGCCCATCGCCTTTGACGCCTACGACCTCAACCGCGACGCCGGCGGGTTCCTGCTGATCGACCGGATCGACAACGAGACCTCCGGGGCGGGCATGCTCGTGCGTGCCCTGCGCGATGCCGACAACCTCGTTTGGCACCACACCCAGGTCAGCAAGGCGCAGCGGGCCGCCATCAAGCACCAGAAAGGCTGCGTGCTGTGGCTCACCGGGCTTTCCGGCGCCGGCAAATCGACCATCGCCAATCGGGTGGAGCAGCAGTTGCACCGGCGCGGCTGCCACAGCTTTCTGCTGGACGGGGACAACGTCCGGCACGGCCTCAACAAAGACCTGGGGTTCACCGATGCCGACCGGGTCGAGAACATCCGCCGGGTGGGCGAAGTCGCCAGGCTGATGGTGGATGCCGGGCTGATCGTGCTGGTGGCTTTCATCTCGCCGTTCCGTGCCGAAAGGCGTGCAGCGCGCGCGCTGCTGGAGGCTGGCGAGTTCCTGGAGGTGTTCATCGACGCGCCGCTGGAGCTCGCCGAGCAGCGCGACCCGAAGGGGCTGTACCGAAAGGCCCGCAGCGGCGCCCTGAAGAACTTCACCGGCATCGACTCGCCCTACGAGCCGCCGGAGCAGCCGGACATCCACATCCAGACGGCGTACATGTCGCCCGAACAGGCCGCCGACTGCATCGTCTCCCGGCTCATCGCCGCGGGGCTGGTGGTGCCGCCCTCGGCGGCGCGCACCGCCGCCACCGCATGAGCCGCACCGGCTCTGCCGGCACGGGCGCCGAGTCGCACTGGGACGCCATCGTCCTGGGCGGGGGCATGGCCGGGGCCAGTTGCGCCTGGGCACTGGCGCAGCACCGGCGGGTGCTGCTGCTGGAGCGCGAGGCGCATTGCGGCTACCACGCAACCGGCCGTTCGGCCGCCCTGTTTTCAGAGTATTTCGGTAACCGGACGGTCCGCGCGCTCACCGCGGCCAGTCGCCCGTTTTTCGAAGCACCCCCTGTCGGCTTTGCTTCAGTGCCGCTCGTGGCGCCGCGCGGCGTGGTGGCGCTGGCAACGCAGGACGACGTGGACTGCGGCCGCATCGACACCGCCCTGGCTGCCGGCCACCATGCCCACCAACCCGCCCGCGTGATCGGGCTGGACGCGGCGCTGTCGCGCTGCCCGGTCATCGACCCGAGGCCTTACCGCTGCGCCGTGTGGCGCCCCTCGGTCATGGACATCGACGTCGATGCACTGCACCAGAGCTACCTGCGCGGCATCCGGGCCGCCGGCGGCCGCGTGCAGACCGCCGCGGGGGTCGAGTGGGCCGAGGGCGATGCGTCGGGCCACTGGACCGTCCACACGGTGGCGGGCCGGTTTCACACGCCCTGCCTGGTGAACGCCGCAGGCGCCTGGGCCGACGAGGCCGCGCGCCAGGCCGGCGTGGCGACCATCGACCTGGTGCCCAAGCGGCGCACCGCCGTGATCGTGGACCTGCCCGACGGCATGCCCGGCCAGCCCGCGCTGGCGTCCTGGCCGATGGTGACGGACCTTGCCGACACCTTCTATTTCAAGCCCGAGGCCGGGCGCCTGCTGGTCAGCCCCAGCGATGAAACCCCCATGCCGCCCTGCGACGTGCAGCCCGAGGAGTGGGATGTGGCCGTTGCGGTCGATCGGCTGCAACAGGCCACCACCCTGGCGGTGCATCGCGTGGCCCACCGCTGGGCAGGCCTTCGCAGCTTTGTTGCCGATGGCTCGCCCGTGCTCGGGGCCGCCGGGAATGCGCCCGGCTTCTTCTGGGCCGCCGCGTTGGGCGGGTACGGCATCCAGATCGCACCGGCGGTGGGACAAGCCGTGGCCTCCCTGGTCCTCACGGGGGGCCTGCCGGACCATTTCGTCGAACGCGGGCTTTCGGCCGCCGCTCTGAGCCCGGACCGGCCCACCCTTGCCGAAGCCCCCTGCGAGCGCCTCGAAGCACTGCCATGAGTGGCGGTGGGCCTGAATCGGAACGCCATGGGCGCCTGGTCGATGCGGCCGGCCATCTTTTGCCCAATGGCTCAGGCCAAGCCGCTACAGGGCGCTCCGGCCGTTGCCCCAGGCGCGTTCACTCAGCGGCCAATACACGGGCCATCCAAAAGGCAGCCTCCCCTGACGCTCAGGTCAGCCGGCATGCTGCTTGAGCACCGTCGGTTCCAACAGCGCACCCGGCCACATCTGCACGAGATAGCGGTCTTCGCCTTCCAGCCCATCGGGAGACAGCGAATCCAGACCCGCGCTGGACAGCCTGACCCGGTACGCTCCAGGCGGCACATCGAACCGGGCCGCATCGGGCAAGTAGTCCGTGCACCCCGCCACGACGAGCGGGCCTGTGGCAATGGCCACCGATCCATCGACCACATGGTCGAACCGGGCCAGGTCGGTCTGCGGCTCGGCCTCAAGCAACTCCAGGGTCACCGGCACCGGCATGTTCCGAGCAGTGCCAAACCCGACGACGCCCTGCGACACGGCCAGCATGCGAAGCGTCGCGGCCTCGTCCCAGGCGCTTGCCAGGTCCCCTGGCGCCGCTTCGTCCTGAAGGTAGAACTGGTGGTAATCCGCGAAAAGGGTCAGGCGATGGGATGGCATGGCGGGAGGGCTTTCGGCTGCGCGGTTTGACTGCGGCGCTCCGCGGCGCCATCGATCGGTTACGCCCGATCCTAGCGCCGGGAGAAAGTGCCATCCAGACGCCACCAGACCGTTCAGCATCAAAAAGGCCTCCAGCGCAATAAAAACGCCGGCATATAGCTATCATTTCAATAGCAAAAAAAAGCCCGCCGAAGCGGGCTTTTTCTTCAGGGTGGCAGGCGCCGGTCAGGCGGCGACGCCGTCCGCGACTTCCTTGTACTCCTCGATCTGGTCGAAGTTCATGTACTTGTAGATCTTGTCGCCGTTCTGGTTGAGCACGCCCACATCCGCCAGGTACTCTCCCTTGGACGGAATGCGGCCCAGCTTGGAGCAGATGGCCGACAGCTCGGCGGAACCCAGGTACACGTTCGTGTTCTTGCCCAGGCGGTTGGGGAAGTTGCGGGTGCTGGTGGACATCACCGTGGCGCCTTCCTTGACCTGTGCCTGGTTGCCCATGCACAGCGAGCAGCCCGGCATTTCCATGCGCGCACCGGCCGCGCCGAACACGCCGTAGTGGCCTTCCTCGGTCAGCTGGTGCGCGTCCATCTTGGTGGGCGGCGCCATCCACAGCTTGACCGGGATGTCCTTCTTGCCTTCCAGCAGTTTGGAAGCCGCGCGGAAGTGGCCGATGTTGGTCATGCACGAGCCGATGAACACCTCGTCGATCGTCGCGCCGGCCACGTCGGACAGCGTCTTGGCGTCGTCCGGGTCGTTGGGGCAGCAGACGATGGGCTCGGTGATCTCGGCCAGATCGATCTCGATCACGGCAGCGTACTCGGCATCTTCGTCGGGCTGCAGCAGCTGCGGATTGGCCAGCCACGCTTCCATGGCCTTGATGCGGCGCGTGATGGTGCGCGCATCGGCGTAGCCCTGGGCGATCATGTTCTTGAGCAGCACGATGTTCGAGTTGATGTACTCGATGATCGGCTCCTTGTTCAGGCGCACCGTGCAGCCGGCGGCCGAGCGCTCGGCCGAGGCGTCGGACAGCTCGAACGCCTGCTCCACCTTCATGTCCGGCAGGCCTTCGATTTCGAGGATGCGGCCCGAGAAGATGTTCTTCTTGCCCTTCTTCTCGACGGTCAGCAGGCCAGCCTTGATGGCGTACAGCGGAATGGCATGCACCAGGTCGCGCAGGGTCACGCCGGGCTGCATCGCGCCCTTGAAGCGCACCAGCACCGATTCCGGCATGTCGAGCGGCATCACGCCCGTGGCGGCGGCGAACGCCACCAGGCCCGAGCCGGCGGGGAAGCTGATGCCGATCGGAAAGCGCGTGTGCGAATCGCCGCCCGTGCCCACCGTGTCGGGCAGCAGCATGCGGTTGAGCCAGCTGTGGATGATGCCGTCACCGGGCTTGAGCGAGATGCCGCCGCGCGTGCTGATGAAGTCGGGCAGTTCGTGGTGCATCTTCACGTCCACGGGCTTGGGGTACGCCGCGGTGTGGCAGAAGGACTGCATCACCAGATCGGCGCTGAAGCCCAGGCAGGCCAGGTCCTTCAGTTCGTCGCGTGTCATCGGGCCGGTGGTGTCCTGCGAGCCGACCGAGGTCATGCGCGGTTCGCAGTAGGTGCCGGGCACCACGCCTTCGCCTTCGGGAAGGCCGCAGGCGCGGCCGACCATCTTTTGCGCCAGCGTGAAGCCCTTGCCCGTCGCGGCGGGGTTCTGCGGCAGGCGGAACAGCGTCGAAGGCGCCAGGCCCAGGGCCTCGCGCGCCTTGGCGGTGAGGCCGCGGCCCACGATCAGCGGAATGCGGCCACCGGCGCGCACTTCATCGAACAGCACTTCGCTCTTGACCTCGAACTCGGCGATGACCTGGCCGTTCTTGAGCGCCTTGCCGGCGTAGGGCAGCAGTTCGATCTCGTCGCCCATGTTCATCTGGCTCACGTCCAGCTCGATGGGCAGCGCACCCGCGTCTTCCATGGTGTTGTAGAAGATCGGGGCGATCTTGGAGCCCAGGCACACGCCGCCGAAGCGCTTGTTCGGCACGTAGGGGATGTCTTCGCCGGTGAACCACAGCACGCTGTTGGTGGCCGACTTGCGGCTGGAACCCGTGCCCACCACGTCGCCCACGTAGGCCACGAGGTTGCCCTTGGCGCGCAGGTCTTCGATGAACTTCACCGGGCCGCGCTTGCCGTCTTCTTCCGGCGTGATGCCGTCGCGCTTGTTCTTGAGCATGGCCAGCGCATGCAGCGGAATGTCGGGACGGCTCCAGGCATCGGGGGCGGGCGACAGATCGTCGGTGTTGGTTTCGCCGGTGACCTTGAGCACCGTGAGCTTGATGCTCTGCGGCACTTCGGGGCGGCTGGTGAACCACTCAGCGTCGGCCCAGCTTTGCAGGACGGCCTTGGCGAATTCGTTGCCCTTGTCGGCCTTTTCCTTGACGTCATGGAACTGATCGAACATCAGCAACGTCTTCTTGAGGCCTTCGGCCGCGACGGACGCCACGGCCGCATCGTCCAGCAGGTCAATCAGCGGCGTGAGGTTGTAGCCGCCCAGCATGGTGCCCAGCAGCTCGGTGGCCTTCTCGCGGCCGATCAATGCGCACTTTTCCGTGCCGTGGGCCACGGCCGCCAGGTAGCTGGCCTTGACCTTGGCGGCATCATCCACACCGGCCGGCACGCGGTAGGTGATCAGGTCCACCAGCGTGGCTTCTTCGCCGGCGGGCGGAGCCTTCAGCAGCTCGATCAGCGAGGCGGTCTGCTTGGCCGTGAGAGGCAGGGGCGGAATGCCCAATGCGGCACGCTCGGCCACATGGTCACGGTAGGCTTTCAACATATTTTTCTCCGGTGGGTTTTTGGTGTGTGGGGCTGGCCATGGCAGGCCCTGCGGTCCGGGCGCAGCGGGTGCACCCGGGCAAGAAGAATCACTGGGCCGGTGCGGATGCAGCCGCTGGCGCCGCCACGGTGGCAGGTGCGTTGGCGGAGGCAGGCAGGGCTTCCAGCAGGCTGGGCTGCGGGTTCTTCTTGATGGATTCGGTCACGGCGACCTGCTGCGGGCTCATGCACTCGTCAGCCAGGCGCTGGCCGAGCTTCTGGTTCATGAGCATGGACTTGTTGGCGATCTGGATCCACACGGCGCCGGCCTTCTGGTCCTCCAGGCGCACCGCGCCCGTGCTGGTCGCGATGGGCGACATGTAGTAGTTGAAGCCCTTGCCGTCGATGCGGAAGTGGCCCGGCGACTTGGCATCGGCTTCCACATGCACAGAAGCGCCCAGTTCGCAGGGAATGTGGCCGGTGTGCACGCGTTCGGCGATGGCCAGTTCCTGCGGCGTCAGGGCAGCCTCGGCCGCGATGATGCCGGTGGCCACCTGGTTGGTGGCGCTCTTGAGCTGCGTGCGGCTGCTCGTGGCCTTCTTGGCCGCGGCCGGCTTGGCTGCCGCGCTCTTGGCAGCTGGCTTGGCCGCGGGCTTGGCCTCGGCGGACTTCTCCTTGGCGGCGGCCTTGGCAGGTGCGGCCTTGGCCGTGCTCTTGGCCGGTGCGGGCTTGGCGGGAGCGGCGTCTTGCGCCATCACCAGCGCAGGGGCCAGCAGCATCAGGGCAGAAGCGATGAAGGTTTTCATGGGAACTCCGACGAAAAAGGAGGTGTGGGGAACTTGATGGTGGGACGGCTCAGGCCTGTGGACCCGCGGCCGGCTGGGCAAACCAGGCCTGCGCCGCGGCGGGCAGCGCGCGGCCGGTCTGGTGCGCACGCTCCAGCACCTGCCAGAAATAGCGGTAGCTGGCGCGGTCGTGCAATACGCCATCGACGCTGACGGGGGCCCAGTCGGCGTGCGCGGCGGTGGAAAGAAGCTGGGCCGCCTGCGCGATCTCGTCCTGCGCGGGCGCGAAGGCTTCCAGGATGGGGCGGATCTGCGCCGGGTGGATGCTCCACATGCGCGTGTAGCCCAGTTGGCGCGCGGCGCGCCCGGCCGCCGTGCGCAGGGCATCGGCATCGTTGAACTCGGTCACCACGCAGTGGGACGGCACCTTGCCGTGGGCGTGGCATGCCGCGGCGATCTCGAGCTTGGCGCGCACCACCAGTGGGTGCTCGAACTGGCCCTGCGATCCCATGGCACTCGCGGGAATCGCACCGGCATGCGCCGAGACGAAATCCATCAAGCCGAAACTGATCGACTGCACGCGCGGATGGGCGGCGATCTCGAAAGCCCGCTGAATGGCCGCGGGCGACTCCAGCAGCACGTGCAACGGCACCTGCCCTGCCGATGCGGCGAGCAGGGCCTTTTCGGCGTGCAGCACGTCGTCCACCGACTCGACCTTGGGCACCATGATGTGGCACAGCCGCGTGGCGGCTTCGCCGGCGATGGTGGCCATGTCTTCGGCGAAGGCGGGGTGGTCCACGGCATGCACGCGCGCGGCCACCCGGGCACCGGGGGATGCGGTGCGAGCCAAATGCGCCACGAGGGCGGCATGCTCACGCTCGCGGCCCACGGGGGCACCGTCTTCGCAATCGAGGGTCACATCGAACACGCAGCGGCCCAGCTCGGCCGCCATGGCGGCTTGCAGTTCCAGGCTCTTGCGCATGCGCGCTTCCACGCCGCTGTAATGGTCGCAGACCGGCAAGCGCATGGCACTGGCCTGGGCGCCCATGAGCACCGCCGCGGGGTGGGCACCGGTCGCGCTCATGACGGGCGCTGCGCCACGATGAACATGCGCGGGAACGCCAGCAAACGGCGGCCATCGCTGCGCACGGCATAGGCCGCGGCGATGCGGCGCTCGTACTCGGCCAGGAAGCTCTCGCGCAACGCATCGCCCAGCGGATCGATGAAGGGCTTGAGGCCCGTGGCGCGCACCCATTCGACGATGGCCGCAGGCGACGCCATCACATGCTGGTAGACGGTGTGCCACACG
Source organism: Acidovorax sp. KPB24-03 (assembly GCF_057546605.1). NCBI lineage: Bacteria > Pseudomonadati > Pseudomonadota > Betaproteobacteria > Burkholderiales > Comamonadaceae > Acidovorax > Acidovorax sp. KPB24-03. The sequence goes on from NZ_BAAJYR010000001.1 coordinate 27,650, forward strand.
TCGATGCGCTCGGCGCGCGTGGCCAGCAGGTCGTAGTAGCCGCCGATGTCCAGAAGCTCGGTGCGCAGCGCGTCGGCATCGCCGATGGGCTCGCGCCACGGAGCCTCGGCCGCCACTTCGCGCATCAGGCGGTGCGTGGGCTCCTGGCGGTTGTCGGGCATCTGGATCGCCAGCACGCCGCCGGGGGCGAGGTTGTCGAACAGGCGCGGAAAGAGGTCGCCATGCCCTCCCACCCATTGCAGGGCGGCATTGGCGTAAATGAGGTCGGGCGCCGTGTCGGGCACCCAGCGGGCGATGTCGCCCAGCACGAAGGACACGCCGGGCAGGCGCTCGCGCGCGCTGGCCAGCATGGCTTCGGAATTGTCGATGCCGGTCACCTGCGCCTGCGGGAAGCGCCGCACCAGCAGCTCGGTGGAATTGCCCGGCCCGCAGCCCAGGTCCACCACGTGGACCGGCGCGGAATGGGGCACCCGCGCGAGCAGCTCCTGGGCCGGGCGCGTGCGCTCGTCCTCGTAGCGGCGATAGAGCGCGGGATTCCAGTCGAGCATGAAAAAACGGAACCCGAAAAAATTACAGCAGGTGCTTCACGCCGTCTTGCTCGCCTTGCAGCTCGGCCAGCGTCTTGTCGATGCGTTCCTGGCTGAAAGCGTCGATTTCCAGGCCTTCGACGACCTTGTACTCGCCGTTTTCGCAGGTGACAGGGAAACCGAACATCACATCCTTCGGAATGCCGTATTGGCCATCCGAAGGAACACCCATGGTGACCCACTTGCCATTGGTGCCCAGGGCCCAGTCACGCATGTGGTCAATGGCGGCGTTGGCTGCCGAAGCGGCCGAGGAGGAACCGCGCGCCTCGATGATGGCGGCACCGCGCTTGCCCACCGTGGGCAGGAACGTGTTGGCGTTCCATTCCTGGTCGTTGATCGTCTTGGCGACGCTTTCGCCATCGATGGTGGCGAAGCGGTAGTCGGCATACATCGTGGGCGAGTGGTTGCCCCACACGGCCAGCTTTTCGATGGCGGCCACGGGCTTGCCGGTCTTGGCGGCGATCTGGCTGGCAGCACGGTTGTGGTCCAGGCGCAGCATGGCGGTGAAGTTCTTGCGCGGCAGGTCCGGCGCGCTCTTCATGGCGATGTAGGCGTTGGTGTTGGCAGGGTTGCCCACGACCAGCACCTTCACGTTGCGGCTGGCCACGGCGTTCAGCGCCTTGCCCTGGGCAGTGAAGATGGCGCCGTTGACAGCCAGCAGTTCGGCACGCTCCATGCCCGGACCGCGGGGGCGCGAGCCCACCAGCAGGGCGTAGTCCGCGTCCTTGAATGCCGTCATGGGGTCGCTGTGGGCTTCCATGCCGACCAGCAGCGGGAAGGCGCAGTCGTCGAGTTCCATCATCACGCCCTTGAGCGCCTTTTGCGGGCCTTCGACGGGCACTTCGAGCAATTGCAGGATGACGGGCTGGTCCTTGCCCAGCATTTCGCCGGAGGCAATGCGGAACAGCAGGGCGTAACCGATTTGACCGGCGGCGCCGGTAACAGCAACGCGGACGGGCTTCTTGCTCATGAAAAACTCCAGAAAGTGGAAAAACGGGTGTCGGTGCAGTCGATGCACCAGCGCCAGTCAAACCAAGCAGCCCGTGCCCTGCAGAACAGCTCCCGAGTGTACCGCTGAAATCCGGATCCGGTCAATTTGTCTTATGTCTTATATAAGATATGATCCGGCCTCGCCGACGCGCGAAAACACCCCACCTTTGCCCCGCGCGCCAGCCGCCCCTCGATCCGCCGCCATGTCCACCCTTCCGGTTGCCGCCTCCGACAGCCCTGCGCTCCCCGCAGGAAGCGCGGGCGCACCCACGCCGGCCTTCAGCCCGCTGTACCAGCAGATCAAGGGACTCATCCTGCACAGCCTGCAGCATGGCGAATGGAAGCCGGGCGAATCGATCCCGAGCGAGATGGAACTGGCCGCCCGCTTCCGCGTGAGCCAGGGCACGGCGCGCAAGGCCATCGATGAGCTGGCGGCGGAGAACCTCGTCGTTCGCCGCCAGGGCAAGGGCACCTTCGTCGCCACGCATGCCGAGCGGCACGTGCAATACCGGTTCCTCAAGCTCATGCCCGACTCGGGCGACGCCCGGGTCGAGGGGCCGGCCCAGCGCCACATCATCGAATGCCGCCGCATCCGTGCCAGCGCCGAGATCGCTCGCGCTCTGGCGCTGCGCAGCGGCGACGCCGTGGTGCATGCCCGGCGCATCCTGTCGTTCGGCGACGTTCCCAGCATCCTGGAAGACATCTGGCTGCCCGGGCAGGCCTTCAAGGGGCTGACCGCCGAGCAGATGTCCAGCTACCAGGGCCCCACCTACGCCATGTTCGAAATCGATTTCGGCGTCAGAATGGTGCGCGCCGACGAGAAGCTGCGGGCGGTACAGCCCGATGACGAGCAGGCGCGGCTGCTGCAGGTGGCACCCGGTACGCCGCTGCTTAGCGTGGAGCGCATTGCCTACACCTACAACGAAGTTCCTATGGAGTTACGCAAGGGCCTGTATCGCACCGATACGCACCACTACCACAACGAACTGAGCTGAGACTGCCCGACCATGCCGATACCGCGCGGTGAAATTACGCCGTACCGAAACACTGCGGTTGTTGCATTGCAATAGAATTTTGGGTTGTTTCGTTCGCGCGAAATTACAAAGCAGTTACATCCACGAAAGCACCGCCATGACCGAGATCGCCAAAAAGCGGCCTGAATTCCGCAACATCAATGCCCTCACGGACCTGCCCACCTACCGCCTTCCTGCCGCAGGATGGGTGTCGATCCTGCACCGCGTCAGCGGCGTGATCATGCTGGTGCTGCTCCCCTTCATCCTGTGGATGTTCGACACCTCGGTGTCCTCTGAAATCTCCTTCGGCAAATTCAAGGCCGCCTTCACGGTGGGCCTGGGCTTCGTGCCGGGCTGGTTCCTCAAGCTCGTCGTGCTGGCCCTCATCTGGTCGTACCTGCATCACTTCACTGCCGGCCTGCGCCACCTGTGGATGGACGTGAGCCATGACGCGGTGAACAAGGATTTCGGCAGCAAATCCGCCACCGCCACCCTCGTCATCAGCATCGCCCTCACCGTCGTGCTCGGCGCCAAGCTGTTCGGCCTGTACTGAGTCGCGCCGGCTTATCCCACGAACCCCAAAAAAAAAAGGATCTTCTATGTCCGTGAACTACGGCTCCAAGCGCATCGTCGTCGGTGCCCACTACGGAGTGCGCGACTGGCTGAGCCAGCGCGTGACCGCCGCCCTGATGGCGCTCTTCACCGTGGTGCTGCTCGCCCAGGTGCTGCTGACCAAGGGTCCCATCGGCTACGACCGCTGGGCCTCGATCTTCTCGGCGCAATGGATGAAGGTGCTGACCTTCTCCGTCATCGTGGCCCTCGCCTGGCACGTCTGGGTGGGCACGCGCGATGTGCTGATGGACTACGTGAAGCCCGTGGGCTTGCGCCTCGCCCTGCAAGCCATCGCGATCTTCTGGCTCGTCGGCTGCGCCGGCTGGGGTATCCAGATCCTCTGGCGTCTCTGATCCAATCCCCCGCGACTGAAGGCAAATAACAATGAGCTACACCAAAGCGAACATCACCACGCGCAAGTTCGATGTCGTCATCGTCGGCGCCGGCGGCTCCGGCATGCGCGCCGCCCTCGAACTCTCCCGCGCCGGCCTGAACGTGGCCTCGCTGTCCAAAGTATTCCCCACCCGCTCGCACACCGTGGCGGCGCAGGGCGGCGTGAGCGCGTCGCTCGGCAACATGAGCGAGGACAACTGGCACTACCACTTCTACGACACTATCAAGGGCTCGGACTGGCTGGGCGATCAGGATGCCATCGAGTTCATGTGCCGCGAAGCCCCCAAGGTCGTGTACGAGCTCGAACACTTCGGCATGCCGTTCGACCGCAACCCCGACGGCACCATCTACCAGCGCCCCTTCGGTGGCCACACGGCCAATTACGGTGAAAAGCCGGTGCAGCGCGCCTGCGCCGCGGCCGACCGCACGGGCCACGCCATGCTGCACACGCTGTACCAGCAGAACGTCAAGGCCAAAACCAACTTCTTCGTGGAGTGGATGGCGCTCGACCTGATCCGCGACGCCGCTGGCGACGTGGTCGGCGTGACCGCCCTGGAACTCGAAACCGGCGAGCTGTATGCCCTGCAGGCCAAGGCCGTGCTGCTGGCCACCGGCGGTGCGGGCCGCATCTTCGCGGCATCGACCAACGCGTTCATCAACACCGGCGACGGCCTGGGCATGGCGGCACGCGCTGGCATCCCGCTGCAGGACATGGAGTTCTGGCAGTTCCACCCCACCGGCGTGGCCGGTGCCGGCGTGCTGCTGACCGAAGGCTGCCGCGGCGAAGGCGCCATCTTGCTCAACAGCAACGGCGAACGCTTCATGGAGCGCTACGCACCCACGCTGAAGGACCTGGCGCCGCGCGACTTCGTCTCGCGCTCCATGGACCAGGAAATCAAGGAAGGCCGCGGCTGCGGTCCCAACAAGGACTACGTGCTGCTCAAGCTCGACCACCTCGGTGCCGAGACGATCCACAAGCGTCTGCCCGCGGTGTATGAGATCGGTGTCAACTTCGCCAACGTCGACATCACGAAGGAACCGATCCCCGTGGTGCCCACCATCCACTACCAGATGGGCGGCATTCCGACCAACATCAACGGCCAGGTCGTGATCCAGAACGGCGACTTGCACAACCAGGTCGTCAACGGCCTGTACGCCGTGGGCGAATGCTCGTGCGTGTCGGTGCACGGCGCCAACCGCCTGGGCACAAACTCGCTGCTCGACCTGCTGGTCTTCGGCAAGTCCGCAGGCCGCCACATCGTGGACATGATCAAGGGCAGCGGCGAGCACAAGCCCCTGCCGGCCGACGCCGCCGACCGCACCCTGGCGCGCCTGAACCAGCTGCAGGATTCGAACGAAGGCACCTACGCCCAGGACGTCGCCAACGACATCCGCGCGTCGATGCAGCAGCACGCCGGCGTGTTCCGCACGCAAGAAGGCATGGATGAAGGCGTGGTCAAGATCAACGCCATCCGCGAGCGCGTGGGTTCCGTCACGCTCAAGGACAAGTCCAAGGTCTGGAACACCGCGCGCATGGAAGCACTGGAAGTGGACAACCTCATCGAAGTGGCCCAGGCCACGATGACCTCCGCCGCCGCCCGCAAGGAATGCCGCGGCGCCCACACCGTGTATGACTACGAGCATCCGGCCGACCACGCGGAATTCCCGCTGGGCCGCAACGACAAAGAGTGGATGAAGCACACCTTGTGGCACAGCGCAGGCAACAACCTGACCTACAAGCCCGTGAACCTGAAGCCTTTGACGGTCGACAGCGTGCCTCCCAAGGTCCGTACGTTCTGACCCTACAAGCCCACGAGAAAGAACACCATGAAGCGCACCTTTCAAATCTACCGCTACGATCCGGACAAGGACGCCAAGCCCTACATGCAGACCGTGGAGATCGAACTCGACGGCCACGAGCGCATGCTGCTGGACGCCCTGGTGAAGCTCAAGGCGCAGGACCCATCCATCTCGTTCCGCCGTTCGTGCCGCGAAGGCGTCTGCGGTTCCGATGCGATGAACATCAACGGCAAGAACGGCCTGGCGTGCCTCACCAACATGAACACGCTCAAGGGCACCATCGTGCTCAAGCCACTGCCCGGGCTGCCCGTGATCCGCGACCTGATCGTGGACATGACGCAGTTCTTCAAGCAGTACAACTCGATCAAGCCGTACCTCATCACCGAAGGCATCACGCCCGAGAAGGAACGCCTGCAGAGCCCGGAAGAGCGCGATGAGCTCAACGGCCTGTACGAGTGCATCCTGTGCGCCAGCTGCTCGACGAGCTGCCCCAGCTTCTGGTGGAACCCCGACAAGTTCGTGGGCCCCGCCGGCCTGCTGCAGGCATACCGTTTCATTGCGGACAGCCGCGACGAGGCCACGGGCGCCCGTCTGGACAACCTCGAAGACCCCTATCGCCTGTTCCGCTGCCACACCATCATGAACTGCGTGGACGTGTGCCCCAAGGGTCTCAACCCCACCAAGGCCATCGGCAAGATCAAGGAACTGATGGTGCGTCGCGCCATCTGACCGCCATGGCCGACGACGAATTGCTCGACGAACGCGAGGCCGCCAAGCTGAAGTGGCGCAGCCGCCGCGGCCTGGTGGAGAACGATCTGTTCATCGAGCAGTTCTTCGCCACCTACGGCTCGCGCCTGACCCAGCGCCAGGCACAAGGTCTCACGACCTTGATGGACCTTTCCGACAACGACCTGCTGGACCTGCTGCTGCGGCGCAAGGAACCCACGGGCGAGATCGATACCAGGGACGTCAAGGAAGTGCTTGAACAGCTGCGCCGCAGAGCGTCAGCACCCCCTCCACCGCTTGCGGGCTAACAACAGAAGGAAACTGGAAATGAAACTGGCAGACAACAAGGCAACGCTATCGTTCAGCAACGGCAGCCCCAGCGTGGAACTTCCCGTGTACCAAGGCAGTATCGGCCCCGACGTGGTCGACATCCGCAAGCTGTACGCGCAGACGGGCATGTTCACCTACGACCCCGGTTTCCTTTCCACTGCGGCATGCCAGTCCTCGATCACGTACATCGACGGCGACAAGGGCGAGCTGCTATACCGCGGCTACCCCATCGAGCAGCTTGCCACGCAGTGCGACTTCCTGGAAACCTGCTACCTGCTGCTCAAGGGCGAACTGCCCAACCCCGCGCAGAAGACGGAGTTCAGCGACAGCGTGACCAAGCACACGATGGTCAACGAGCAGATGCAGTTCTTCCTGCGTGGCTTCCGCCGTGACGCCCACCCGATGGCCGTGCTGACGGGCCTGGTGGGCGCGCTCTCGGCCTTCTACCATGACAGCACGGACATCAACAACCCGCAGCACCGCGAGATCTCGGCCATCCGCCTGATCGCCAAGATGCCGACGCTGGTGTCAATGGCATACAAGTACGGCGTGGGCCAGCCCTACATGTACCCGCAGAACGACCTGAGCTATGCCGGCAACTTCCTGCGCATGATGTTCGGCACGCCGTGCGAAGAGTACAAGGTCAATCCGGTGCTCGAACGCGCGCTGGACCGCATCTTCATCCTGCACGCCGACCACGAGCAGAACGCCTCCACTTCCACGGTGCGCCTGTGCGGCTCCTCGGGCACCAACCCGTTCGCCGCCATCGCCGCGGGTGTGGCCTGCCTCTGGGGCCCCGCCCACGGTGGCGCCAACGAAGCCGCATTGAACATGCTGCACGACATCCAGGCGCAGGGCGGCGTGGAGAAGATCGGCGAGTTCATCAAGCAGGTCAAGGACAAGAACTCCGGTGTGAAGCTGATGGGCTTCGGTCACCGCGTGTACAAGAACTACGACCCGCGCGCCAAGCTCATGCAGGAAACCTGCAACGAAGTGCTGGCCGAACTGGGCCTCGAAAAGGACCCGCTGTTCGCCCTGGCCAAGGAACTGGAAAAAATCGCCCTGGAAGATGACTACTTCGTGCAGCGCAAGCTCTACCCGAACGTGGACTTCTACTCCGGCATCGTGCAACGCGCGATCGGCATTCCGGTGAACCTGTTCACCGGCATCTTCGCGCTGGCCCGCACCGTGGGCTGGATTGCCCAGCTGAACGAAATGATCGGCGACCCCGAGTACAAGATCGGCCGCCCCCGCCAACTGTTCGTGGGCGCGGAGCGCCGCGACGTGCAGCCGCTGGACAAGCGCTGAGCGGTATTTCTGGAGAGGGCCCTGGAATGGGCCTCTTCTCCGGAAGGCAAAGCCTGCAACATCGAATGCCAGTCAGCCAACGCTGGCTGGCATTTTTTGTTGGCATCCACGCCAAGGCTTTTTCTGGCGGCTTTGCGGGGGTTTATCCAAGCGATCCGAGACCACGGGAGCAAACCATTCGAGGCGCGACCTCGAAGACCCGGGACCAATTGCAAGAGCCGCATCCCCGCTGCCCCGCTGACACTTTGCGGCAGGACGCCCGAAAGTTCTTTCGGAAATAAAAAAAGCCTTCCAAATTGATGATTTGGAAGGCTTTTACCAATGGTTAGTTGGTAGGCGCGATTGGACTCGAACCACTTTCGCAGGGGTTTACGGTAGGTCCATGTCGGGTTGCCCCCTGCAGCCCAACCACCGGGGACCGACACGTATTCCCATCAAGTTCCCCGGGTAGTTCCCAGACGTGTTCCCAGCCTTCCAGACGGCGCCCCGTGAGCGAATACGCCACGCGGGTGGGAGAAAAGCTTCACGAGTAAGGGAGTCTGTGGGGCAGATGCTGTTGGATCTGCAGCCCGCAATCAGTACGAACTCATTCTAGAGGCCGAGAGCGGCCGAGACAAAACGCGACTGATGACCGCGCTTGATGCGATCAACAGCCGGTATGGGAAAGGCACCCTGCACGTGGGTGCTACCGGCTTGGACGGTGGCAGCCGCGAGTGGGGCATGAAGCAGGAACGGCGAACGCCACGCTACACGACACGGTGGAATGAGATACCAGCAGTAAGAGCTTGAAAGGAATTCAGCGCTGAAATGACGAATCAGCCGAGGACAATCTGAGACATCGACATAGGATTAAAAGCCTTAATCTTGCGGTTGAGTGTAGTCAACACGTTCTACTGTACACCCCACAGATTTAAAGCAACTCAATATCAGCGCGGCGCGCCTTGATTCAGGTTTCTGCTCAATAAAATTTGCACATGCGTTTACAAAATGAATTGGAAAATTCCCAATGAATTGGTCGTATGTATGCCGATGTTTATACAAATCTGTGCCAATTGAAAACAAAGACTTTAATCTATCACCGGACTCACTTGATACAGCCTCAAACACCCTATCGAAAGAGACATCACGCACTACTGCGATCTCAGGTGATGACCAATTCCTGGCCCGCACGACATCAAACAGCACATCCATAAAATCTCTCTTCGGCTTATTGAGCGTTTCCAATTCATTAATTATTTCAATTATCCTAGGATCAATTTTCCTACCGACAAAAGTATCAATGTCAAAATGGTATGGCTTGGCATCCGGGCGCTCCATGTATTTTCTTCTTGCCTCTCCCCACTCTTTGATAAATTTTAGTGCAACCTGGCTTCCTCCGTTATATTCCTCTAAAAGCTCGACCATGGTCGTCACGTTAAAAGCACTAATGTAAGGAGCGTGCTTAACCAAACCCTCCCCATTTTCGATTACTTCCTCATCCTTAACCTCAGGATTCCACTGACACCAATTGTAAAATACATTGCACTCATACTCTGCAATCAATGACAGATCTGCACTTGCATAAGCATTGATTATTGACTTGACTTTTGAATTATCAATGAGACCTTTACTCAAAAAATCAGCCACCAACAATTCAAAATCATCTGAGCTATGAATTTTTAACTTCATAAGCAAGTCTATCCACTGGCTCTCTTTCAAAGACTCACTAGATTCCTCAACCTCATCTGTCGAGTGACGCAAAAACGCTGCAACCCTTCCGTTGTACTTGAGTACCCAGTTCATTGAGGGGCCACCATCTATACCCCCATAATAAATTGCACTCAGGAGCACAATCGAAGGAATCGTACGCCTTAAAACGCCCTCGGCTAAAACTCCGCGCGCCACCACCAGTCCGTTAACCACTCGAATAATTTTTCGAAGAATTCGTATATTAGTAATGTCACAGAGTATAGCGGCCTCCCTAATAATTTCCCCACCTACTTGCGAAGGATCTGGACACGCTATTGCAAAAGCCTCTTCTGGCGTTGTATTAAGCTGAATCTCATCGTCAATAACTTTTTCCCGAAACTGATTCCATAGCGATGAGTCGTGCAGCTTGTCCGAATTAAGCACCAGAAGCACCCTGCAATTATACTGATTAACAAACTCATCAATAAATCCAAGAATTTCATCAATAGAAAGCTTATCATGCTTACGCTCGATGTCATCGATTATTAAGAGTTTACTCTTAAGCATCCTTGGCAACGCCAATATAGCCATGGCTTGGGCAGAATTAGAAATTCTAAATTTTTCCGTAATGGCTTTAAATAAATGCACGGTGCTCTTACGGAAAATTTTCAAGAACTCCGCCTCACCCCCATCCCGTGTAAATACGCGATCAAAGAATCGCAGCTGTAAATCGTCAATCGTGCTTAACCCAAAAATCGATATCTGCAGGCTACCTTTAAGATCGGGCACTACGTTTAAAGCCTTCAATTCGGCAAGCATATGAGTTTTTCCCGTCCCCCACTTCCCCGAGAGCGCGATTACTCTACTGTCTTTCATTTCGAGTAGATGCTGTAACCTACTACGAGTTTCTTTCATAGACACAAAAACACCCTCCTCTTCAGTGTATATTATGAAAAATAGGAAATATCAGAAAGACTTTCAAGCAAAAGCCTCGCGCCGGCAGCCACGCCCCAAGATTGTTACAAGCAATTTGCTCTACCATAGCGAACACTTAAAAATTCCGCTGTCTACTTTTAAATCAGTGCGCCAGTGCAGACGTATGCACTTGGCCCCGACGATACTCGATGGTCAAAATCTCATTCAATTGATTCTTACCTCGCCGTACCGTGCGCGGCAGATCGCGATCCATGCGGCAGTGTCTCGCTCGCTGGCGTAGCGGGCGGAATCGTCAGCGGTAGATCCGGCAGCGGGCGCTGACTTCACGGCAAGGGAAGACATCACACAAGTCGTCAAGTGTCACCCGCCGGCAATCTTCGAATCGCTCTTACGCTGGCTGGAAAAGCTCGTCCCCAGCCAGTAGGCCCCAATCACACCTAGCAGCGCCAGGATGGCAGTGACGATCTGGATGCGCAGGGTGTCGTTGTAAACGTCGGGGTGCACGAAAAGCATGTCCAGCAGGATTAATAGCGGCATCAGCAGGAAACCGGCGCTTACCCAGAACGCGGGATTCAACCAGAAACCGGGCGCATTGGGCTGCAGATAGACTGCATTGGCCTCACGCGCTGCAGTGATGCCCCCGCCAACCTCTTCCAGCCGGAACCACTGCGCTTCGATTGCCGCCTTTGCCGCTGCGGCAGCTTCTGGGTCGGCCTTGATAGTTTCCATCAGCTCCTGCTCATTGCGGGCGCCAATCGCCTCCTTCGCGGCAGACACGACGATCTCGGCGGCTTTGATGTTGCGCTCCGAAGTTTCAGAGCCGCTCGAAAACAACTTGCCCAGCTTGGGCACCAAGTCGATGAGGGATGGCAGCACAGCGGCGACGAATGGGGTCATGGGGGGCTCCTGTGAAAGAAGAGGTTGTGCGTGGGTGGAAAGATCAACGACAGGCGCAAGCGGCGGCTCTGCGCCTAGAACTTGTTTGACACGCTCCCAGCGAGCTACGCGGTCGGCCTGACCGTTCAATCCGCCGTTGATCTTTCTGGTGATCGCCTGGAATTGCCCCGCATCGGCCAGGGCGTTCAGATCCTTGTCGCTCCAGTAATCAGCAGCGCTGACTGCTGCCCAGTCTGGTGTGGCCAGCAGTTCCGGCCGCTCCTCAAAGTCGGGCACCTCATCGCCCAGACGCGCACGGAGTAGGTCGCGCACCCGGGCGTGGTTGTAGCGGCCGGTGGTCTGGATCAGCCCGTGGCCGCGGAAGCGCGACCCGTCCCCCGGTTGCACATTGCCAAGATCCTGGCGCCCCTCGTAGTCCTGCTGGGCGGGAGTCGGCCCCCAGATTTCTGAGGTGTAGCGGAAGCCGCCCGATTCGTGCCCGACTTGCGCCAAGAACGCCGCCACGCGCTCGGGCGTGTTGATCTCGTACAAACTGCAGGCAGCGCTGACGTGTGGCTCCCACTTGTTAGCCAGAGCCTGTGTGGCGCCAGCCGCGCGCAAGGCGGCGGAGGTGACGAGTTGCGTCATTTACGACTCCCGGGTTCAGCGGCGCGCCCGCGAAGAATGGCCAGGGATTCCTTGATCTCCTGGTTGCTCTTCTGGAGGTCTGACACCTGGACCTTGATCTCCTTGAGCGCATCCTTGGTGGACTCGCGGTCCTTGTCGGCCAGCACTTCGACCTGCGCGATCCGCCCGTCCTGCTTGGTCTGGTCCTCGCGGTAGGCTCCGTATGCCACGGCCACGCTGATGACAAACACCAGCGTTTGGATGATCGTGCCGGTGTTGATCGTTGGATCGAATTTCATGAGGCTCCCGGCCGTGTTGGTCTTGGTCATGGCTTTCCTTCGGACGTAAAAAAACCCGCTGTAGCGGGTTGGGCTGGATTGGGAATTGCGCGGATCACGGGGCGTCCTCCGGCGGCGCATCGCGCCACTGGATATCCTCAAAAAGCGGCTGCATCGGATCATCCTCCGACCAGCCAATCAGCCGCTTTCCTGCCGCGTTGATTTCATAATTCCGGGTTTGGAACATACCCGGAATGCGAGAAATATCCCATTCCATACCTTCGGGGATTGTGATATTACTGATAACCACATTCTCCTCATTCACCTGAATATAGTGTGGCATGGCCTGATCCTCAGTTAAAGATGACGATTTCCCAATTGATTTTCACAGTGGACGCCCCGCCTCCAGTATTGAAAACAATCGAATTGGCATTCAGTGTTGGAATAATCGAGCAGTCACCACCGCTGTAAGTGCCACTCGACTCAACCGTCACGCCCAGAACATTTACTTGGCACCGGGCTGGATCGACAGTAGGAATCGAGCTTGAGATCGTTGTGCTGATGCTTGGCTGCCCTTGAGCCATCCCACGCAGCACGGTGACGTTCGCATATTCGACCACCTCCCAAGCGACGTAGGCACCAGCCAAACCGGACTGCGAAGAGATGGCGACCGCCGCCCTATCAAGCAGGAGATTGGTGGTGCCGTTGAGCGCAATTCGTCCCATTGGTAGATAAGAGTTGTCGAGCATTCTTTCGATAACCCCATTGAGCTTTACACTGGCTTTTGCAACTTCGACGGCGGCGGGCAAAGGGATGTTGAATTGGCCAGTGCCGTTGCTCCCTGTGTAGAAAGTGCCGCGCTGCGAATATTTGACGCCCTCGCCTTTCAAGACGCTGTGTTTTACGGTTGCCATATTAATCAGCCATCCATGAATCGTTGAACAGGTTGTACGTGAACCCGAATACGGCAAACGCGCGATTGAGTTGCACGCTGTCCCCTGATGCGGCAAGCGAATACCCGTTTCCGATTACCGGCTTGTCTTTGTAGGCCAGCGTGTTATCGGCCCGCGAGTTGGTCACCACACGGAAACGGTCGCCGTCCTCGGGCGTGGCCGGGAAGCTCCAGGAGGCCACCGATCCGTTCAGCGCGACGGCGATCTGGTTGGTCCGGTTGAGGCCCAGCAACGTGCTGCCGTACATGTCGCCCCCGGTTACCGTGAGGGTGGACGTGGGCAGCGCGCCGGCAGGCTTCCAGCGCCCCCAGGTGGCCCCGACGCGGCGGCGCACGAAACCCAGCCCGGTCCCCGCAGCATTGCCAACGACGCTCGGCACGGCGGTCTGCTTGGCCCGGATGCCCGCGCCCGCCCCGAAACCCAGCGTCTCCACCACCCAGTCGTAAGACGTGCCCCAGCCCGCGCTGGCCGAGTTGGCCGTGATCACAGGCAGGTGCGTGGTTGCAAACGCGCTGTTGACGCCGGTGATGACCGTCACGCTGTTGAGCGGCGCGAGGTCCGCATCCGTGTACGTGCCCGCGGCGATGGTCTGCACGCCCGCTGCCGCCCCGTTGGCCGCCAGCACCAGCCGCCAGCTGGCCAGCGTGCCCGCGCCCATGGTGGCGTTGACCTGCAGGGTGATCTGGCCCGTGCTGCGGTCGTGCGCGGTCACAGGCCCGGCCATCCAGATGGAGGTGTCCGCCGTGCTGACCGCCGACACGTACTGCCCCACCGCGAAGGACTTACCCGCCTCGATCGCGAAGACCTTCGCGCCCAGGCCGATCGTCAGGCTGGTGGTGCTGGTGGACTCGAAGGCGAAAGCGGCCAGGCTCAGGGCCGTGTCCCGAGCTGCTTCCGACCCCTGCCGCGCAGTGGCCGCCAGCCCGGCCTGCTGGGTTGCCGTGCCCGCCGCCGTCTCAGCCTGGCCCTTCGCGGTAGTGGCCAGCCCCGCTTGCTGGGTCGCAGTGCCGGCGGCTGTCTCCGCCTGGCCCTTGGCCGTGACCGCAAGGCCCGCTTGCTGGGTTGCCGTGCCGGCCGCCGTCTCGGCCTGGCCCTTGGCCGTGACGGCTGAGCCAGCGGCGCTGTTCGCAGCCACGGCACGCTCGTTTGCGGCGACGGCGTTCGTGTAGCCGGCCTGCAGCATGAGGTTCATGGAGAACACAACGCCCGGCATGCTGGAGCCATAGGTGTAGGCGTCGGCATTGAACGTCGCGCTGCCCAATGGCGGGTAAATGGGCACCGTGGGTGCCGCAGGGATGGGGACGATGTCCGTCATACGTTTCCTTTGACTTGGATGGAGGCAGATGCGGTCGGCCCGCCGTCGGCACGGACCGTGCCGGTCACGGAACCCACCGTTGAGAGGTAGCCGAACTGCGGTAGGCCGCTGGCCTCGATCGCGACGGTCTGGTCCAGGATCCGGTCCAGCAGCGTCTTGGCCGCATTGGCCTGACCTGCATCGATGACGCAGTTCAAGGTCAGGTTGGTGGACAGCCGCCCACGCCGCCGCACGAAGGTGCCGTCCGAGTTCTCTTTGATGTAGGAATAGCTCTTGGTGGAAGCCTCCGCACCGGGGGTCACCGCGCCGATGTTCGCAACGGGCGCCACCAGCCGGCGCCACTGGCCCACGCTGATGAAGCCCACCGCCGCCTCGACGTTCGGGTCGTTCCGGGTCAGCTTGATGGTCACCTCGGCCAGTGGGTGGATCGGGATGTCCTTCAGCGTGAATTTGGTCTCCCGCTGCAGCACGCCGAACAGGTACTCGAACTCGCCATAGGCCTGCTCCCACAGGTCCATGTTGATCGGGGGCACCAGGTCCGCACCGCCGGGGCCGGCCTTCACGGTCACCTGCAGCGAGTCCGCCTCGATGCCGTAGAGGGCCAGCCCCGTGATGAAACCCGGCTTGAGCACATAGGTCAGCGAACCCTTCCGCCGGGCCCGCGTGAGCAAGTACTCGTCGAAGGGCGCCATGCGGTTGGTGGGTGCTGTCTCGTCTTTCAGCCAGAACTCCGCCGAGGCTGCGTCTGATGGGGGTGTGGTGTTGTTGGTCGGAACCTTCACGCATTCATAGGTGTAGCCGTCATAGACACGACGGTCTTTCACCACGTAGTTCGTGCCTGATACCCACGCCACCTCGCCCACCGATGCATCGACCACGGGGATGGTGGTCCCCGCGCCGAACATGGCTGGCGTGATCGTGGTCGGTAGCAAGATGTTCACGCCATTTCCTCCATGCGCAGGCTGTTGCCGCCCTGGCTCACGTCATCGAACTGCTCGACCATCTGCGGCAGCGTCTGGGTGTTGTCCGCGGTGCGATCGGCAGCGCCGCGCAGGGCGGCCACCTCCTTGCGCAGCGCGCGGACTTCCTCCAGCAGCTGCGCTTGATCAGCGGCGCCACCCCATGCCGTTCCGCTGGCCCATGGGTTGAACGCCTTGGGCACGATGGCCTCGCCCTCGTGGATCTGGGCCAGCATGTCCCTCTGGACGTAGTTGGTCCCCACCGCGAAGGCAGGGATGCCCACCGTGGCGCCAGCTTTCACCCAGTCGCTTTCGTAGAAGCCGCTCAGGATGGAAAGCATCTGCATCGTTCCGCCCGCAGCCTTCGCCGCCTCCAGCAGGCCGCGCAGGTCGCCCGTGCCGTCGTATGCGTGGTAGACCGGCGCCAGCGCGTCCAGCCTGGCAATCAGGTCTTGGTCGATGATCGGTTCGTACCAGACGCCTGCCGTCCCCGCGGACATGACCTGGCGGTACTTGGCCTCTGGCTGGGCCGCAGGCGTCGTGCTACCACTCCCGCCCCACGAAGCGCCGCCGCTGTTGATCTGGCTGGGGGCCTTCGTGTTCACGCCCGCCGCCTTCGCGCCCAGCACCGCCGCGAGGTTGTTGACGGCGTCCGCGACCGAGATCGTGGCGTCGAACGTCCCGTTGGCGATGTCGATCTGCCGGCGGTAGTGGTCCAGCAGCTCCTGCTGCACCTTCAACTGCCGGTTGATCGATTCGGTCTGGGCGTCCAGCGCGTCCGACTGGTCTTGCAGCGCCGCCAGCTGCTGCTCGGCGATGGTCTTCTGGCCTCCGCTGATGGCTTCGAGCTGCGACAGCGTGCCGGCCAGCACCAGGCGATCGCGATCCTGCGCAAACTGCGACACGTAGGCGCCCGCCTCCACTCCGCTGCGGGCCGCCGCAATGGCTTCCTGCAGCGCGTTCTGGTCGGGTAGGTAGCCGGTCACCTGCGCATTCGACAGCGCTTTCTCCACGAACGCCCAGCCCTGGGCGGCCTGCATCGATGCTGTGGAATCCACCTGGCCGTAGAGCTCACGCGCATTGCTGCGCACCAGCTCGAAAACCCCGGTGATCAGCGACAGCGATTCCTGCGACAGCTCGCGCTGCTTGTTAATCGCCGTGCGCTGCGCATCGATCGCCTCCAGCTGCGCGTTCAGCCGCTCGCTTTCCAGCGTGACGGCGTTCTGCAGCTTGGTGTATGCGTCCTCCCTGTCCTGCTGAGCCTTGGCCAGCGCCGTCGCTGCGTCCTCCGCTTTGTAGATCTCGATCACCATCGCCGCCAATGCCGGGTTCAACTCCAGCAGGGCGTAGTACTCCTGCAGGCGGCGCAGGTCGAGGGCCTCGCGGTCCTTGCCCTGTGCGATCAGCAGGCGCTGCTCCAGGTCCCGGCCCTTGTCCGTGATGCTCTGCTGCTTGCGCGCTGCCTCGGCCGCAGCCGTCGCCGCGTTGTCCGTGGCCACGGCCACAGAATCGAACGCGCCGGCCAACTGCAACAGCAGGGCGTAGGCCTTGCGGCCGGCATCCGTGTTCAGGTCCTGCGCCTCCACGAGGGCCCGGTACTGCGCCCGCGCGTCCGTCGCGTCGATGTCCGGCAGCTTGATGTCCAGCGTGCCCAGCTGCTTTTCCAGCTGGGTCTTCAGGTTGGCCCTGCGCTCATCCTCCGAGAAAAACTTGTCGTAGTACGTGCCCAGGTTGGCCTGCAGCTTGTCGAAGCCCCCCGACAGTTCGCCGATCGCGGCAGCCGCGTCGAACGTCAGGTCGGCCAGCTTGTCGAGCCCCATAGCGTCGAGCGCCGCCTTGAACGTCGTCACGCCCGCTATCTGCGCGTTGATCGCCACCAGCAGGGCGTCCGCCGCTTCGCTGGTCAGCGCCTCGGCGTCAACGTCGATCATCTTTTTGATGCTCTCGGGGATGTCGCTCACGCTCTGCAGCGCCTGGATCGTGGACTGTTTCAAGTCCAACGAGAAATTCTCTAAGGCCGTTTTGAAGTCCGGGCTGTTGGTCGAAAACCGCTCGTACAGCGTGCCCGCGTAGTTGTCCCCCTGGCCGCTCTCCCCGAAGGTCTTGCCGCCCGAGGTCGTGCCCCCAGAGAACACGCCGCCGCGCCCCTTCTCCGAGGTTTCTAGCCCAGCCCAAAAGCCCGTGACTGTGCTCGCGCTGCCCAGCGCCTGCAGCATGGCGTTGATGCCCGCCGCAGTGCCGGACACGGCCTTGCGGATCGCGTCTTCCTGGGCTGCATCAACAGGGTCGCCCTCCAGCCGGTAGGCCTGCCCATCGGTCAATCCGATGCGCTGGCCGTTGCTGAAATCCCGGTCGTACTGCTGGCCTTGGTACGTGTACGTCTGCCCACGGCGCTGGTTGGTCACGCTGCCGTCGTACGCCACCGCAAACTGCCCCCCGGTCCGCGTCTCGCCCTTGAAGGATCCAGCCAGCGCCGCAATCGCGCCCAGGCCAACGGCAATAGGGCCCAGTGCGCCAGCAATCGTGCCCAGCCCGCCGAGAAGGTCGCCTGCGCCCAGGGCAACGCCGCCTGCATCCAACGCGCCGAACAGCCCCGCCTCTCCAAGCAGCCCCGAAAGCCCGGCATTCAGCCCCATGCCAAACGATCCACCGCCCAGGCCCAACAGCGATCCGATGTTGCTGATACCGCCAAGGCCAGAGGCGCCGCCACCCATCAGCCCGTTGGTGAGGCCGGAGACCACGCCGGAGACCGGCGCCACGATCGCACTGATGATGGGGCGCAGCACCAGCGTGCCGAACATGTTCTTGAGCGTGTCCCGCAGGTTTTGCGCGAATCCCTTGCCGGACTCAAACCCGCGCAGCAGCGCATCGGTCAGGCTGCGGTTGATCTCGTCGGTGGTCTTCGCCCAGTCGTCGCGGATCGCCTTCGAAACCGCGGCCTCACCCTCGATGCGCTTGGCCTGCTGCAGCTTGTCGCGTTGCGCCTGCTTTTCGTCGTCGGACAGGGTGGACTTGTTGATCTTGTCCAGCTCCTTGGCGTACTTCAGTTCAACCTGCCGTAGCGCCACGATCTTCTCGCGCTCCAGGGCGGTGAGGCCGACCAACTGTGCCTCATCCTCGTATAGCTTGGCCTGTTCTTGGGCGTTGCGCAGGATCTCGTCGGTGTGGGCGTTGATCGTCTTCAGGTCACCCTGTTGGAGCGATGCCACCCAGCGCTTTTGCGCATCGATCGCTGCGTCCATCGCTGCCAGGTGCTCCGCAGTCCACGGGCCAGCGTCCTGCTCCATCGAGCGCGCCAGCTCAGCCTGCGCGAGGTTCATCTCGGCAATGGCCGTCTTCGACTTCCCGAAGGATGCATTGGCGGCCTCTTGCGCATCGGCCTGCTTGTTGGTGGCCTCGGCGCCCTTGTAGATCGACTCCAAGAACTTTTGGAAGCCGGCCTCAGAATCGGCTTGGCTCTTGATGCTCTTTTCCGTCTCGATGCGGACCTTCTGGACCACAGCAAGCCGATTGGCCTCTACCAGTTCCAGTTGCTTCACGGCACGGGTGCGGGCATCCAGCTTCCCGTTCAACTCCTCTTGAATCTTGGCGGCAAGGCGCTCTCCCTCTGTGAGCTTGTCCGCCGCAGTGCCTCGCTCCTTCAAGCGAGCAATGTAGGACTCCTCGTCCTTGATCTTCGCGCGGATGCCGGCCAGTTCGGATTGGCCAACCATTTGCCCCGCGCTGGCCTTCTTGCTGAGCGCATCGAGCCGCTCCTTCACGCCATCCAGGCGCGCCTGAAGCTCTTGTGCTTCCGAACTGGTGCCCTTCCCCGCTTCTTTCAGCTTGGTCAGGACAGTGCGCAGGCGATCGCCCTGCTCCCGCACTTCCGCCATGGAGGACGCCACCGACTTGTAGCTCTTGGTGGCCTCCAGAGCAGACTTCGCCTCGTCATCCAAGGTGCTGACGGGAGCGCCCCAAGATCCCGTGGCGCCTCCAGTGCTGGGTGCCCATGAGCCTTCCGCACCTCCAGTGTTCACAGATGAGGCAGGAGCGGACGCGAATGTCCGGTAGACCGCTCCATTGAGGCCACCCTTGAACTGGTCCTCCAGCCAAGGCGGCAGCCGCGCCCTTCCCAGCCACTCCACCAGGGTCGACACCTTCGTGATGAGCCCAGCGAACATTTCGTTGGCGGCCTTCAGCCCACCCGCATCGTTGATGCGCGAAATGGTCAGCGTCCACGCGTCGCCCAGGCCATTCATGGCCTTTTCCAACGGGGTCAGTGAGTCCTGCGCCAAGCCCTGGGTGGACGCCTTCAGCGCATCGAATAGCACCGCCTGAGCGCCCGCCTTGTCACCGACCGCCAGCATTGCATCCACAGCGAGATACTGGCTTGCAGTCAGGACATTCAGAGCCTCGTCCAACTGCTTTGCACCCTTGGCAGGATCGTTGAACGCTTGAGCGAGCGTCTTCGCTGCAGTCGGGGCATCGGTGCCAGTGGCCACGGCGAAATCGGCCACGCTCAGTGCCAGATCCCGGAACAGCTTGCCCCCGACCTCGCGGGTCTTCACGAACTCATTGATGATGGCGGAAGCTGCTGCCTTGGACACATCAGGCAAAAACGTCAGTTCCTGCTTCAATGCTTTGATCTGGTCGCGCGTCAGGTCTGCAGAGCGTCCAGTGGCTTGGAGCTGGATCGCGATGGAGTTAGACGATCGCAGCGAGTCTTCCGCGCGGAACATGGCAAAGCCAAGCCCGGCGACAGCGGCAGCTGCTACCGTGAATGGGCTGACCAGTCCGAGGACATAACCGCCGAGCGCTCGCGCGGCATTGCCGGCACCACCAAACATGTCCTTCAATTGCCCGCCCTGCTGAAGCAGCACCGTCAGCGGGGCCTGGCCGCCTTGCAGGCTCGTGATGATGTCGGTGAACTGCGCAGGCACGCCGCGCAATGCGGCAGCGGTCTGCTTTGCGGACACGCCCATGGTGTTCAAGGAACCGCTGGCTGCCTGCTGCGCGCGCTCCACCTGACGTAGCTGGTCGATGTACGGTTTGAGTACGTCTGCGCTCACGCCGCGCTGCTGGCCCAACGCCTCGTAATAGGAGGCGCTGCCCTTCTCTCCGGCCTTCATAGCGGCGGTGGCGCGCTCGATGCTTCCGATGATGGAGCGGGCGGCGCCGTCCACCTTCTGGGACGCAGCAGGCGCACCATCCCCAATGGCGGCAAGGCCCTTCGCGGCCTGCTGGCCGGACTGCTGGACGTCCTGGGCCATGTCGCGCACGTCGCGCTTGATGCCATCGAGGCCTGGCTTCACGCCAGAGGCGTCCACCTCGAAGGCCAGTGCCGCTTTGCGCTCTTGATCTGCCATTTCGGATCGCCCAAAGAAAAAGCCCCGCGGTGTGAGCCGCAGGGCATGTGTAGATCGCCCACTACGTGGGCGGAGTTCATTTGTCGCGGGAGCGGTGCTCGGCCATTGCTTCCAACGCTGCCAGTTCCATCACCCGGACGTCTTCGTCCAGCTGGTCACGGTCAGCGGGGTCAAGCGCCATGCGGTCAAGGCGCGCCAACAGGACGTTGTGATCCAGTCCGGTAGGCCCTCCCATGCCCACCCGCCACTGGGTGGCGAGGACCTGAAACAGGTGGAAGGCGTCCCAGTTCTCCGGCCAGATTTCAACGACCTCATGGTCGTAGTCCGCGGGCGTCATACCCCAGGCCGCCAGCTCCTTGGCATCGGGCGGAGGCTTGTACAGGGCCTCCGCGGCGGCCCTCAGTTTCCCAGGCGGCCTTCGGTGATCGCAGCGCGGTAGGTCTCCACGATGGCTGCGGTAGCGCCGGGCAGCTCGTCGGAGAGTTGCTCGAGCGACTCGCGCGAGAGCTCGACATCCAGGTTCCAACCCTCCAGGATTTCGAGGATGTACTGGGCGTTCGCACCCACCATCTTTTCCAGGTGGTCCTTCAGGGAGAAAGGCTGCGGCTCGGCGTCCCCCGTCTGCTCAGCAGATGCATCGGCTTCCTTGCCCTGGGCGCGCGCCGCTTCGGTGAGTCCGTCCACGAACTCTCCGAACTCCTTGCGCGTGCGGTACTTGAACACGCACTCGATGGTGCCCGAGGTGCCGTCGAGCATCGGGACGGAAATGGTCTTCTTGAAGTTCTTCGGACGGCTGCCCAGCTTGATCTTTGCCATGGTTTTTTGCTTTCAGAGGGAGAGAAAAAGACCCGCGCCGCTTACGTTCGGCGGGGCATGAAGAATGGCCCCGAAGGGCCCGTGGCGAAATCGATCAGGCGGCCTGATAGCGGACGGGACGGCCCTGCAGCGAGATGGTGGCGCGCACCTGCATCACTTGGCCCTTGGTCAGCGTGGGCGTTTCGTTGAACGACACGTAGCCGTTGTAGAGGATCACCGAGCCGTTGGGCAGCGTGATCTTGATCGCGCGGATGGCGCGGGCTTCGCCGGCTGCCTTGAGCGCTTGGTAGCCCGGCAGCGTGGGGTCGTCACCGATGCCGATCTGGATGGACTGGGCGCTCGTCACGGTGGGCAGTTGGCGTTCGTAGTCCTCTTCCAGGAAGGAGAAGTTCGCGAACTGCTGGTCGCCGCCGTTGGTCGTGAACTCCAGAATCTGCGGGATCTGCGTCCAGGCCATGATCTCGCGCAGGGAGCCCGCCGAAGAACCCACCGGGAAGCGATTAGCGTCCGTGGTGTTGATGCCAGACACGTCCAGCACGTTGGCTGCCACGTTGGCGGCCTTGAAGATCCGCTCGCTGATCTTTTGCCAGCCGGTCTTCAGTTCGTAGAACGCGCCGTTCAGGAGTCCGTGGGCCGGCGAGGTGATGACGCCAGGGTCCGCGTTGCTGATGGCGGAGACCGCCTTCACGGCGCCGTAGGCCGTTGCGATTGCGACGGTTGCGCCGTCGGGGAGAGATACAGCCATGTTGGGCCTTTCGCGATGAAAAAAGCCCCTTGCGGGGCCGATTTCTGCGAGGCGTGATGGCTGCGAGTCCCGGGGGAGTGGCAGACCTGCGAGGCAGGGTGAGAGATGGGGGAATCAGGCCTGCTTTTGCAGCCAGGCTTCCCACGCTGTGATGGCGCCCTTGGCGAGGCGTATCAGCGCTTCGTGCAGGGTCTTGGTGTGTGGAGTCATCGGTTTCCCCATATGGAAAAGCTCTGCAGCGCGCCCTTCAGCGTGTCGCCGTCGTCATAGGCTCCGACCGGCTCGCCCTGGGGCGAAGCGGTCAGCGTGGTCGCCGCGCACAGGTCGTCCTCGATCTGGCGCAGCAGATCCAGCGCCGCCTTCGGCGTGGCCGCCCAGGCATTAAGCTGGATGAAGGCATTGCGAGTGCTGGGCGCGGTGTTGTCCAGGAAGCGAAGCGAATCACCTCCGATGTGCTGCCAGGTCAGGTAAGGCGTCGGCGTGTCGTAGGGTGCAGTTCCGAGATGCACCCGCGGGCAGCGCGCCTGCAGGATGGCGATGAAGTCGGTTTCAAGGCTCATGCAGCCCCGGCTTTCTCCGCCAGGCGGCGGGCCAGTTCTTCTTCTGCTGCCTGATAGGCCCGATCAAACGCGCTCTGCGCGCGCCGCACGAACGCTTTCGCTGACACCTGCTTCGGAGTCGGCAGCGTGACGTAGTACGCGTCCTTCTCGGCCTGCGACGCCCGGCGGCTGGGCTTCTTTCGGCCATCCATGCCCGGCCGGACCATTGGGCCCATTCCGTCCGGCCGGTAGCGGTAGCGCTGCAGATAGCCGTACTCCACCAGATGGCCGTGCGGCGCCTTCTTGTGGTTCCAGCTGATGTTGTAGACCGCCTTGCCGTCCACAGACTTCTCCGGGCTGAATTTCTGGTAGATCGATGCATCCAGATTGCCGGTCTTTCGGCCAAGGCCGGCGACGTTGCGCTTTACCTCGTCGTACAGCACCTGGGAGCCTGCCTGGGCCGAGGGGCGCACCGCATCGTCTGCCACTTCACCCAGCTGATCGAGCAAGGAATCGAGGCCTGCGGTATCCACCGCGGCACTGAACGTCTTCGCGCCGGTGAGCGTCATTTCTTCGCCTCGCAAACCAGATCGACATGCTCGCGCCGAACCTCGTCGGGCAGCACCGCCTTGATGTCGTACACCGTGGAGCCGTGCAGCGCCCGCATGCCGGCGGTGATGTCGGTGCGGTAGCGGATGCGGATGGACGTCTTCACGACCGAGGCCTGCGCGTCGGCCTTGATGGCTCCCAGGCCGCTCAGGTTCTTGATGCTGGCCCAGGGTTTGGCCACCTCGACCCAGTTCTCGGAGCCCGGGATTGTGGAGCCCCACTCGTCGTGCAGTTGGCCCGGCTTCTGGATGGTGATCCGTCGATTGAGTGATCCTGCATCGAGCGTCATGCGAGAACCCTTCTGCGCAGCGGTGCGAGCAACGCGGTGATAGGCGCCGGCAGCCGGCCGTCATCGAACGCCTTCTTCTCGTCGCCGCTCGGGTAGCGGTAGAGGTAGCCGACCAGCAGCAGTACCGCGGCCCGCACGATGGGTCGCACCTGGGCGGTCGTGCCCTCCACCACCGGCAGGAACGGAGACACACCGTTGAGGTGGAGCGCGATTCGCTCGGATGCCGCCTCCAGCTTGAGCGTCAGGTCGCCGTCGGCGTCCGATCCGTCGATGCGCAGATGCTGCTTCACCTCGTCCAGTGTGGCGAATGGAGTCATACCGAAATCCCCTTTGTCCCATCGCGGCCGCGCTTCACCGCCAAGCGCCAGCCATCGCAGCCGGGCTCGCCCGGGTGGCCGCGCGGCGCATCCTTCTGGGCGATGAAGAACGAGCCGCCCCATGTCACCCCGTCGCCGGCCTCGTACTCCGTCCCCGCTTTGAACACGCCCCGGTCCACCAGCGCAGCCACCTTGACGCTCTTGCGCACCTCGTCGCCGCTGGATGTCTTGGCCACGAGCGTGAATTCGCGGCCATCCTGCTCGATCTGCAGATGCGAGATGCCGTCTACCACGCACTCCCAACCGTGCAGCCCCTTCGTGGCCTCGAATGCTCGCCACAGGCCACCGGCGTGCCGCGCGTATGTGCCGCGGGGGTAGGTCTTCTCCAAGTCGATGGCGGGCTGCAGTTCCAGCTGCAGGGCATCGCGGCCCGGCTCGCCGTCCTTCGGCGCGACCACCGCGCTCAGCGCTTTGGTCACAGCCTCATCCACCATGCGCTGCACCTCGTCGGCGGGCACAGATTCGCCGTCCTTGGGACGCGGCAACTCAGCCACCGCCTTGGCGACCTCTGCCGCCACCAGCGGTGCCACATCGTCAGCAGTGATGCTGCGGCCATCTTGTGGCCGAGGAATCGCAGCCACAGCCTTGGCGACAAGTGCGGCGACCTCTTTGGGGTCGGCGTCTTTTCCGTCCTTCGGAGCAGGAATCTCAGCCACCGCCTTGATCACCAGCTCGGTCAACATCGGTGCCACATCATCAAGCGTGATGCTCGCGCCGTCCTTCGGCGCTGGAATCTCCTGGATCGCCTTTGCAACCTGCTGCGCGACCTGCTCAGCGACCATGGGCGCCAGGTCTTCAGCGGTCACGCTTGCACCGGGCTCGCCATCCTTGGGATGCGGCAGCTCAGCCACGGCGGCCTGGACCCGCTCATCCAGCTCCTTCGTCACCAAGCCGGGCAGTGCCTTGATCGCGGTTTCCATTTCGTCCAGGCGTTTGGCCAGCGGTGCCAGCTTGGTGCGCACGATTTGGATTACGGCATCGGCCAGTGCTTTCAGGTCAGTTCGCATTCCAGTCCCTTTTCGATGTATTCGGTCAGGGCCTTCACATCGTCTTCGCTGATCTCGTCAGGCTCTGGCTGCGGCGCAGGCGCGGGAGGTGGCGCCGGCGGATCAACCAAAGCGACCCGGTTGAGACGCACTTGGTCAAGTGGCATGTCTTGCTGTTGCATGTACACGGTGTCCCCACCCAGCAATGGGGCGAGATTCAATTCGCGGCGGCCTTCGTTCGGCGTCTTCACACCCCCGCCAACGAGTTTCACGATCACCTCGGCGTTAGTGGCAGGGTCCATGCGCAGCAGGTTTTCCAACTCCAGCTCCGTGCGGTAGCCAGCAGGCAGTGAAAGCCCGTCGTCAAAGCACAACTCCATCTCCTCGATGAGGGAGTGCAGTGCGTCGTTGAAATAGATCTGGTTCAGATCGCCGACCTTCTGGCCGGCGGGGATCGGACCGCCGACTTTGAACGCCGGCACATGGAACACCTGCGCCACCATCTCGGAGGTGAGCGTGATCTGCTCTTTCGTCTGGGCGTCCGACGCCGTCATGCGGATGGGCTCGTACTTGAGCCCGTCACCCACCACCGCCACCTTTCCCGAGTTGGGCCCGGTGAAGTTGTCGTTCCAGTAGGCCTGCAGTCGCTTGGCATCGGCATCATCGATCTCACCGGGAGCAACCAGGAGGCCGCTGGGCTTGGCGCCCTGGTTGAAGAAGCGCCGCGAGTCCCGCAACATTTCCAATCCGCCGGAGGCCGGCAGGCTGGCCGCAAACAGCGGCGAAACGCCAACCAGCGGGTGGAACATGCAATTCATCCGGTCGTGGATGATCTCGGAGGCCGGCACGTACACCGTGGACTCCTGAAGGCCAGACAGATTGTCCTGGCCCAGTTGATAGAAGATCGACCCATCAGGCGAGATCAGCGGCTGCACCAGACCCGGGTCGAGGATGTAAAGGGCTGTCACCACACCGCGGCCATCTCGAACCTTGAGCGCGTAGGTATTACCCCAAGTCAACTTCGAGCAGATCCACCATTGCTTGAACTGGATCTGGTTCTGGTAATGGTTGGGCCGGCGCAGCACCGGCGAATAGGCCGGATTGGCGGACTCCTTCCAGATGCCGCTCGGCTGCAACTCCATCAGGCGCGTGCGCAACTTGCCGATGTCGTTGTAGATCAAGGAGCAGCACGAGAACACGGCCGGGTACGACAGCACGGTCTCCGGGCGGACGTTGATGTCCATCTGGAAGTAGCCAGGCGGTTGGGCTGGCGTGATGTCGTGCCACACACCATCGGCATGCGGCGACACCAAACCCCGCGGCTTGGCCGTCACGATGCCCTTCTGCACCTCGCCGTCACTGGCGGGCGTCGCCCCGCGGCCGACGAGATTTCGAAGAAAGCGAATCATTGGTGGTCAGCCTTTTCAAACGCGGCGTCCAGCAGTTCGGCCAGATCGGCCTTGAGCGTCACACCTTCAGGGATCTCGACCGCCTTGGCGGCGAGCGCCGCCTTTAGGTCGGCCACTTTCAGGCCATCGGAAGGCTTGGGGCCACCGTTCGCGGCTTGGGCCGGGGCGGATTGACTGACCGTCTTCGTCACCTCGGGCGTCGCGACCGCAGTCTGGTATGTCTCAGCAGGAACAGCCCGGCCGATCGCCTGCAGCACGCGCGCATCACCGCGAGAAGCGGGAAAGCCGTCTCCTGCTTTCAGCGCTCGGCCGGCGTAGGTGAACGACTTGGTAGCTTTCAGGTTTTCTCGCATGGCTGCTCCTTGGATTCGGGTAGTGCCGGGCCCGAAGGCCCGGCACTGGGTCAGCTGTTTAGCCTGCGTCCACCGCGCCGTAGTCGGCCCCGGTGATAACCGCCACTGCCGATGCGCGGCGCTTGGCGAAGTTGATGGAGCGCACCACCTTGATGGCGGTGGATTCGCTCTGGAACATCGACGTGAAGTTCGCAGACGCGCCAGTGGGTGTGTCGGTTGCGCCCGTTGGGACGTTGTCCTGCTCGATCATTGCCTCGCGAGAGATCGAGACCTGCACGCCGGAATCGCCGATGCGGTAGATGTCCGAGGGCTTCAGCATCATCAGCAGACCTGCGCCGACGTTGTCACCCGTGGTCACGGTGTCACCCAACAGCGTGCCGCCGGATGCATTGATCCCAGGGAACTCCACCAGGCCGAGAGCGTTGGTCATCAGCTGGACAGACTTCGCCAGCGACGGCGTGGTCACCAGGTGCAGGCCGTTCACGTTCTTCGCGGCGATGAACTGCGCGTACAGGGCCTTGATGTCGGCCCGCAGGCCCGCGCCATCGGTGCCGGCGGATGGGATGCCGGTCACGCCGTTCAGAATGCCGGCCGGCGACACGCCAGCGACACCAGCGGCTGCGCTCAGGAACGTGGTGTCCACGCGCTGCGAGCTGGCTTCCACCAGGGCATCGCGCACCAGTTGCTCGGCCGATGTGCTGGAATCGCGCAGCAGCTCGTTGGAGACCACAGCCAGCGCGGCCACCTTCAGAGGTGTCAGCGTCACGTTCATGAAGTCAGCAGTGGTCGCAGGGATAGCCTTGGACTGCCCCACCCAGTAGGCGGTCGCCGCGCCGTCCTGGCCTTTGATCTGCACGTTCGCAGGGATCTGGCGCAGCGGCAGCTTGTCGTACACGGTCTGCGAGTACAGGAAGTCGATGAAGTCGCCGGTGTAGCGCTGATCGATGGCAGCCAGCTCGGCGCCCCACTCGCCCGTGCCGGTTCCGCCGCCTGGCACCGCGGCCTTCATGACGTTGATCAGCGTGGGATTGGTCTTGCCCCAGCGAGCTTCCGCGATGGCGAGCGCCGACACGTCGCCGTCGCTCAGGCGGGACAAAGCCTTGGCGATGACGATGCGGGTGTAGTTCTGCCCCTTGAACTTCTCGTCCGCATCCTTGTTGACGTGGATGGCTGGGCCGGCGCCGGTGGCGATGGCGCCGCGGGCAACAGAACCAGGTGCCGCGCCAGCGCCGCCAGCAGCGGGCACAGCCTTGGTCAACTGCAGGGCCTCCAGGGCGCGAAGGTCTTCCAGTTCGGCGTCGATCTGCGAGATGTCGGCAGTCAAACCCTTGAACGCCTCGCGCTCGCTCTCGTCCTTGGTACGACCCTCATCGAGGGCTTTCTTTTGCACGCCTTCCAGCTCCAGGGCCTTGGCGGTGCGCGTCTCCATGAGGCGTTTGATTTGTTCTTGCAGGTTCATTGGGTGTCCTTTCGGGATTACTTGAGAAAAACGACGCCCTTGCGGGCTTCTAGGTGTCCCGAGACGCCGGGGGGCAGCAAGCGCACGACACGGTCCTGCTTGCGGCCTGTCGCGGCCAGCAGCGCGTTGTCGAGAGACTTGATGGTGGTGATCGATGCGTCGGCGTTGGCCGGCACCGTGACTGCAGACAGCTCGAACCACAGCCATTTCGTGTAGCGCATGCCGTAGGTGCCCTCGATGCGGGCTGCCTCCAGCGGCTTGAGGCCGACCGAAAGGCCGCGCACCAGCTTGGCCTTCAGCATCTGCCATGCGGTGGCGAGGCGCTCCTTCAGCGGGCCTTTTTCCTCCACGTCGGCCACCTCGCCTTCGACCTCGATCCCCTTCTCGGTCACGCGCGCCGCGGTGATCCAGCCGATGGGATCGTTGCTGTCGTGCTGCCATAAAAACGGAATGGGCAACTTGAACTGGGCCCCCTTCGGCTCCACGATGTCGCCGGTTCGATCGGTGGTCGGCGTTGAAGCAACACCCTTGAAGGTGCGCTTGCCTCCCTCGTCGCTGAGGGCTTTGATAACAAGGGTCGAGTACGCACGTTCCATGCGGAGCTCCAGAAAGAGAAAAGCCCGCTCATGGCGGGCCGGAATGAAAAAAGGCCCGCGCAGTGCGGGCTCATGGACTTGGGAGCGGGGCGCGCGAGATCTTCAGCCGCGTCCGCTTCGATCTCCGACCGGATCGTCCAGCTCATCAGCAACTGGATCGAAGGGCGCGGGATGGGGCGGGAAGTGCACCTCCGCGTGTGGTGATTGCTGGACCAGGGGCGGGCGTTTTCCTTCCTCGGACGATTCCGGGACTTGTTGGTGGTCCACCTGCTCTTGGTGCATCGGCTGAATGTTGGTCATGTGTCGCTCCGTTGAATCGGGCGGTGTGCCCTTGCGCATATTTCGCGCCAGACGCCCAACGCGACTGGTGGGGCATGTCCGACGGGGAAGGTAGGACAGAGGCCGGGAAGCGTTTCCCTCATGAGGAGCGTCGAAAAATACGATCACGCTCTACAGGACAGCACCGATGGGTGACTTAAACCAACCAGCCTCCGCGGAAGCTGGGGCGGCTCATGGTGCTCGGCCAGCCAAACGAATGAAGCGGACCGCACATGGCGGGCCTGTTTAGATGATGATCAGCTGGTGCTTTTTTTCGCGGCTTGTCCACGATTGCGTTTGCCGCTCCGAATGCCATGCACAGCGCCACCGCAGCGTCGATCTTGTTGATGGACCGCGTTTTCGCGAGCCAGCGGTTACCCCATTTGTCCTCTTCCGTGACAGCTGACATCATTGCGGAGATGAGCACGGGATTGCGCCTCAGCCTGATCCGGCCCTCCAGCAGCGCGTCTTCCAGGAGCCTGAGCGAGCCAGGCATCCACAGGCCTTCAGGCTTTTCCTTTTTGGCCTCTGCCGCCTTCTTCATCGCCTCGCTGGGTTGGCCTTTCTTGGTCCCGCCCTGTGGGTGCTCGAGAAACTCCAGGGCGAGCCCAATCTCTGCGACGGCCTCCTCAAACCGTTTGAATGCATAGCGGTCGTATGCGATCAACTGCAGGCTGAACTTCTCGGCGTCCTCGGCCAACGTCTGAGCGACGTGCCGGTAATTGATATTTTCGCCCTGGGGCGCGTGTATGAATCCTTGGTCGCGCCAGACGGTGTACGGGATCTTGTCTCTCAGTTCGCGCGCCATGATCGTGTCGCCCGGCGTCCACGCCTCGATCCACGCATCGAACGTCGGCTTGTTGTCTTTGGTATGCCCCGTCTGGACAACAGAGGCTTTCGCCGTGATGTCTCTGTTTTGGGACAGATCCAAGCCAGTGAACACCTTCTTACCCGCGTGATCCACCTCCGGATTGAAGTCGGCGAGCGCGGGCTCCAGAGTTGCCCGGGTCATCCACGCCGTATCGGCATCTGTCCACACACAGAAGTGCAGCCGGAGAATGCCATTCAGCTGCCCAGGAATGGCCTTCGCCT
This sequence comes from Acidovorax sp. KPB24-03, assembly GCF_057546605.1. Lineage (NCBI taxonomy): Bacteria > Pseudomonadati > Pseudomonadota > Betaproteobacteria > Burkholderiales > Comamonadaceae > Acidovorax > Acidovorax sp. KPB24-03. Next base: position 57,957 of record NZ_BAAJYR010000001.1, read on the forward strand.
GCGCAACCACATCCCTCAGGTACTGCTCGGTGATCGTCACTCCAAGCAGCGGATTGGCCTTTGCCCAGCAGGACGGATCACGCAGGGGGTCGTCCCCCTGGTCGAGCGAGCACACGAAGCTGAATGTCGTGTCGTCAATCACCTCGCCTACATAGGCGGGGTCGTTCACGGCCTCCGTATGCCCCGCCGCCACCTTCACGGCGTGTTCGTGCTCTTCCCAGCACACCGAGTTGCGATCGCTGCCGCTGTTGGTGATCATGAATAGCAGCGGCTGGCGGCGGAACTTGAAGCCCCGCTCCAGCATTTCGATGCTTTTGCGATCCGGCAGTTCGTGCACCTCATCGGCCAGCACGAAATGGGGCCGGGGCCCCGATCCAGTCTTGCCGGTGTCGCGGGAGACTGGGCGAAAGAAGCTGCCGTTCGGATGGAACGCGATGTTGTACTCGCGCCCTTCGCCGCCGGAGAACTCCAGGCGTTGTTTCAGCTTCGCCGAGGCCTTCACCATCTTCACTGCGTCGGCAAACAGAATGCCCGCCTGCTCCTTCTTCGCCGCCGCCGCATAAACCTGTGCCCCGGCCTCATGGTCTGCGGTCAAACCGTACAGCCCAATGCCGCCGGCCATCGGGCTCTTGCCGTTGCCCTTGCCCTGCTCGATAAATGCTCGCCGAAACCGGCGCGTCCCATCGGCTCGCTTCCATCCGAACAGCGAGCCGATGATGAATGCCTGACTGGGGTGGAGGCGAAAAGGCGTTCCCTCGAACTGCCCTTCCGAGAGCATCAGCATGCCCTCGAAGAACCGGAACGCATAGTTCGCGGCCTCAAGGTCAAATCGCAGGCCGCGCTTACTACCCTCTTTCAAGTCCTGCAGGTGACGCCGACATGCGTTGCGTACATGTGGTCCCGCCACGATCTCACCAGCCACGACGGCCGAGGCATAGGCTTTAGTGCGGTCTCCCGAAGAATTCGTCAGAGGGGTCTTCTTCTTCGCTGCCGCCATGGTTGACCTTACTGACATCAACGGGCGTCGCACCCAGTTTGGACAGGATGCTGGCTAGTGCACTGGAGGCTGCCACACCCAGATCGTCCTCTTCCATTCGGGCGATCCATGAGCATGCGAGCCGGACCATGATCCGGTCCGAGCTAGTTAACCAGGGCATCTCATGCTGGATCTCCGCCCATGCGGCCTTCTGCTCGGCCGTCATGGTGACGTAGGGTTCACCCAACGGGCGCGCAACTTTCGGCCCTTTTCGATCCTTGAAACGACCGGCGTTCTTGGCCATCGCCCCGGACACTTCGGCCTTGGCTTTCGGTGTTCTTTGTCGTGGCATTGCCCTGTATCCTGAATTGTGGATGCGCGAAGAAGGGGAACAGGTCGGTTTCCCAGGGAATCAGGTTTTCTCGGGGTATCACCCCCCCTGCCCTTGACCGGCTCGTCCCCGTCACACCCGCCCACGTTGCCCGCTGGGACGCGTCAGGCGGGCCCTGGAGCGGTGATCGAAGGAGGGCCGCGCCTGAGTCATCTGCACGGATCGCGGTTGCATGCGTATCAGCCTCGCATCGGATGCTTCGGACGGATGCCGTGGTCATTTCTCTTCGATCCCGGGAAACTGCAAAGGCTCGTCGCCCGGCTGTAGCGGCCAGACCTCCAGGCTGTCATATGCCGACGGCGCCAGAGCGAAGCCGTGGCGACGGCACACCTGCTCGACCTCAGCCAGGAACGCAGTCACCGTCTGGCTCAAGTTTTCGTGCACGGTCAATCTCCGTTCAGCGCAGTCCTGTCCTTCAAACGCTGTAGTTCATCCGCCGTCTTGGGCGGATCGAAGAGACCGCCCGTTGAGCGCTTGACCATGCTCTGCAGGGGGTACTTGGCGCACAGATGATCGAGTAGCGCCTCCTCAACCGCCTCTGGCATCTCGCACCCTGAGATGCGAAAGACTGCCCCCTCAATAGCAATGTCAGCTTCCCGAAGGAACATCGTTGCTTGGACCTCTGCGACATGGCCCGCTCTCATACCTACAGAGATGGAGGTCAGGCAGGTCAGGCTTACACCGTCCACGAGCACGACTGCCGAGGACCCACGGCCTTCGATCTTGATGTTGCTCATGGTCAATCCTTGGTGCATTAGGTTTCAAGGGGCCAGCCATCCACACCAATGGCCTGGCGCAACTGGTAGCCCATGTCTTTCGCTGTCTTCTTGGCGTGGCAGCCATCGGGGCCGCAGCACAGCACTTGGGTATTGGACTCAATGTCCTCGCCGGTTCCGCCGTCAGCCTTCAAAGCCTTGATGTGGTCGAGCTCGAAGCCGCGGCCGGGGATGTTGTTGAACTCCACCAGCTTTCCGCACATCGCGCAGTGGGGGTCCTTGCTCCAGACCTTGAGGCGTCGTGCCTGAAGTCGGCGGCCACTGATGCGATCTGTCATCGCGGCCCTACAAATGAAAAGCCACCCGAAGGTGGCCCTGTAAAGAACCTCGGCCTACTTTTTCAGCAAAAGTACTGCAGCCGTGAATTGCTCCTCAATAAGCTTGTCGCCGCTAAAAAAACTGACAGCCGATGTATCCGCCCTTGCCGTAAGCATCTTTAGCATCGATGGTCTTCACGGTCATATAAGGCCCGCCACTTTTTAGCTGCACCACGTCGCCCACTTGTATACCTGACATATACCCTCCCATACGCCAACATCGGCAGTCGTCATCTAAGGGCTGAAGGCTAAATGTAAACCCCGGTAGATACCCTGATTTTTCAATTGATGTCAATCACTCTATAGAAGAGTAATCTGAATTACGAGGTGCCGCACCTGTTTCGATCGTCGCCTCCAGGCATGCCCCATAGACCCACCACCTATGGACAGCTAGGATTCATGACACCTACAACAGAGGGGGAAATCATGCAAAAGATCCTGGTGCGAATCATCCTATTGGGGCTCTCAGCCCTGCTATTCGGATGCGGAATCCTTCCATCCAACTGGGGAAAGCTAGAGGGGCGCGCGTGGTGCGACGTGCGCTACCTCGATACCAATAAATACTATCAAAATCCAGAGAAGTCCGGCCCCGAATTCCGCAAGCGCTTAAAGCTGTCCGAAGAGGGCTACATCTTCGCTTTGGCGGCCGTCATGCCGCTTCAGCAAGACAATGATGAGACGGACTTTCACTTCACCAAGCCAGTCCGCCTGAAGGAAATTGTCGAGTTACGACGGAATCTCCGAAATGGGTTTGATGCCATGACATTCATCTTGCACGACAAGGATGGCACGCCCTTACAAACCATCATTTCATTCGGTGGCTCTAACCAGAAAAGGGACTACTTTCTCCACAACCTCTGGGTGTTCCCAGTCCAGTTTGACGACGCTCGGCAGTACGTCATAGATGTTGCGGCAAACGACAAGACCAAAAACCTTCCCTTCGTTGCTGTCGGAGTCTCCCTTGGCGGAGGATTGGCGGTGCACGTGAGAAAGCAGGAATCCACAAGGAAGTACATCACTCAGGCCTGGGCGTTTAACCCTAGTCCAAGAATTGATGCAAACCATCTTCGCGACGAGAACGTCTACTTGCTTGCAAACAAGTATGAGATCCTTAATAAGATTGGCCGGGAGCACCTTGGCGCGACGCCCGAGCACACTGACATCGAATTTGATTACATCGAATCAAGCTCAATTTACGCCCATTATCGCTGGGTTTTGACCCGACAGATCCTTCACTCCGCAGATCTGTCGATTTACTTCAAAAACAATAGATCCCCTGTGCTTACCGAGCCAATGGAGATTCTTCAGACCCAGAAAGTTTCTGAGCGCGTGTGCACTTCTGAACTTAAGAGCGCCATCGAAGCTGACCGGCGTATAAGAGAAGCTGAAAGGCTGGGAACACCAAATTTGCCGTCCACTCCCCAAGATCTATAGCCCAGGAACACACTCTGCTAACTCTGTCGCAGCCTGCTGCACCCGTGTGGCCTGGGCCATGGTAATGCGGGTGGCAACGGCGGGGCTGCGGGACTTGTTCACGGTTTGATGCGCGCTCCAGATTCAGTTTCGCGCCAGCCTAATAGCGAGGATGCACGCTTGTTCACAGCCATTACGGAGATAAGAAAAATGAAACTTGATCGGATACTACAGCGCGAGGTGTTAGCGAAGCTTTGCGATACATATCCCGATGACTTTGATGGTCCCGAGCTATTCAGGGCTTTTACCCATATCGAACCAGGCACCTTTTATGCCAACCTTATCTATCTCAATCAGCACGGTCTAATCGATCTGTCGGCAGGTCAGTACTACGACGGAGAGCGCTACGTAATCAGTGCTAGTGCAACCAATCAAGGCATGGACTTCATGGCAGACGATGGTGGACTCTCCGCAATCCTCGGCGTCGTAACGATCAAGCTGCACGACGACACGATCAAGCTACTCATCGAATCGAAGATTCTTCAGTCCAACCTTCCTGAGCCAGATAAGAAGCGATTCCTCGATCAGCTTCGAGAGCTACCCGCCGAGACCACAAAACACCTCGTATTGAAACTTGTGGACCTCGGCCTTGAGAAAGGTCCTGAAGCCATCGCGACGATCGGAAGACTTCTTTCTCGCGTGCCGGGACTCGGATGAACTCCAGTACCCCGGCACCAATCGACACACAAAAAGCCGCCAGCTTAACAGGCTTTGTAAATTCTAAGACGAGGCCGTTGCGCTGATGGAAGGCCAGGGAGTTGGGACGGAGTTCAAGCATCTCGCTCTCCAAATAGGTTGCCACCGCCTGGAGCATGGAATCCCCGGCGGCGGTGAACGATTTCCTGCTGTCATACTGGCCGCTAAACAACAGGAGAGGGAAATGTCCGAGAACCAGGAAGAAGACAAGCTGTCAGACGACGAATTCGTTTCGGTAATGGCTAAAGCCTTCATGGCTGTCGCGCTGTTCGCACTAGTAGTGGTGGCCGTATACATCCTTAGATTCGCTGGCAGTGGTCTATCCAATGATCCGGGCCAGTGGGGGCAGTTCGGGGACTACTTGGGCGGGGTCATAAATCCAGCGGTGGGAGTTGTAACCGTCTTTTTGATCGTTGCCTCCGTAACTATCCAACGGCGAGAACTTCGCGCGTCCCTGAAAGAGATGCAGCACGCGAACGAGTCGGCGACGAAGATGAGCTTCGAACAGTCACTCTTCGCCTGGCTCGAAAATTACCATTCCCAAATCAGAGAAATAGAGGAAGGAAAGTACAAAGGCCGCAAGGTTCTGCTTCATCTGTACAACCAATGCCTCTCGCCAAAAATTACGGCCGGTTTTGCGACGGGCGCACAAGCTGAAAATGAATCCCAGGGAAACCAGATTTTGATACGACTCAATGTGCCGGGAGTTGAAGGCATTGAACAACTTGGCCAGCTCGTTTTTCGGGCATCAATCGCTTATCAAAGGTTGTATCTCACCCATAAGTCGGATCTAGATGCGCCGTTCAGAACGCTTTACCGTTTGATTCGCTGGATAGATCGAAGCGAGTTGACCAATGAGCAAAAGTGGCACTACGCAACGCTAGTGCGATCACAACTTTCTTGGCCAGAGCTGGTTTTTCTTTACTACAACGGTCTCATCCGAGAGGGCGAGAAGATGTCCAGCTACGCCAATAAGTACGCCCTATATGACAACTTCGTTGCCTCCGACGAACTCATACGATTCGGAACCTACGAACTGACTGAGTGCGATTCCCAAAAAAGACCAAGAACTCGCGATGGCGATGCACCTTGGCCTTACAAGCCCAGCGCATTTAACTCAGGTCTAGCAAAAAAAGCTCTAGAAGTAGACCTAGACGCATGAACAAAAGCCCCGGCGCATCACTGCATCGGGGCTTTCTCAATTCTGGGCGCGACTTTCCAACAACTTGGGACCTGACCAGACTCACCGCCTGGGGGCCAATTACGGCATGTTGGCAAAGCGGTTTCAATGCGCCTGCGCTCTAGGGCCGCAGTATACATGAATCAGGGGGCCGTTCGGCATCCATCGCGTGCTGCCGCATAAGCCTTGATCCGGTTAAGACCAGACAGGCCGCTACGGACGCCCTGCCGTGCGCGATCAACATGCATCGCGATGTGTTCGGAGATGGCCTGCCCTTCCCTGCCGTGCGGGATGTCGCGCTCGCCCACCCCGCGGCAGGCCTTGCACCCCCTTCCATCGCGCACTTTCGTCCCACTGCAGACCGGGCAGCGGCGATCAGCCCACCAGCCCAGCACATCCAGCAGTTTCACGTCAGGGGATGTGTAGCCCTGTGCCGCCACCCACGGCAGCAATCCTGAATTCCGATCCATCAGTTTCGGCAGGCTACGCAACCTTCCCAGCACCCGGCGCCGCTCTGCAATCAGCCAGGCATCCGCCTCTCCCATAGCTCCTTGAAGGTCCAGCGCCTCCACTTGGCGCACACCGCGCTTATTGCGCTTTTCCACCTTGATGCGGGGAAGGTGCTCGGCCAGCCGCTCGATATCCGCGGCGGTCGGAACACGGGGCTTGGCGCAGGCATCCCATTCCGTCATCAGCTGGTACACGTAGCGGCCCAGGCTGGCCGTAGTGCTGCCCGCTGCAATCAGGAGGTCAACGTCCCCTCGGGCGTCGCAGCTCACCGTCAGGTCGCTGCTGTTGCCTGCACTGGTCAAGCGCTCGGCAATGGTGGGGCGGTCAAGGGCAATGGTCATTCGCGGGCTCCTGTTGATTTCGTTCCGTTGTGATTTGCGCTCGTTCTGCAGCGCGCCTTTTCATTTCTGCTGCGAGCAAGTCGGGAAGGTCATCCAGCGCGCCTGCCGACTCCCTGGCGTAGTGGTTGGCCGCCCACCAGGCGTAGTGCTTGTCCACTTCGGCCATCCGGATGCAGTGGTCCAGCATCAGCCTTTTGTGTTTGTCGTAATCCATTCATCCCTTACTCCTATGTCTACCTATTCCCTACTGAGGCAAGGCTGAAGACCCGGTGGACTGCGCATACCACCCCTTACCCAGGGGAGGCCCTGGGTTCGTGGATATGCGCAAGAGGCAGTGGCAGTTAGCCCAGCGTTCAGCGCCCCGCGGTGGCCGATGCGCCCCACGAGTAACCCAGACTTACAGCCCCCACATCGGGACCCTGCGCACGCTCTAGGTACTCCACCCACGTTTCGGCTCTGCACACTCCGGGTAGCCGTTGCTTGGCCCCTGCCCCCGCGTATCGAACCGCTGGCAGAGGTTGCATGGGGTGGGCTACATGGCTACCTCCTGGGATTGGTGCGTGCGGATGCCGCTGAGCCACCTCCGCAGCGCCTGAGAGGTGCGAAACACGCCCTGCGCCTTGTGCATGTCGTTCAAATCGCCAGGGGGCGGCAGGAAGTACGGGAGCCCGGTGGCCTGGGCAGCCGTCTCACCGGTCTTCGTTGCGTCGTTGTCAGCCACCACCACGCCTGCGGTGGCCATGCGCTTGAGGTTGCCTGCGCTGAAGCAGATGTGGATTCGGTAGCGCATGCGCAGCGCGTGCAGGCAGTCGCGCAGACTGAGCCCCGTCGCATAGCCCTCGACCCACCAGTCCAGAGCCCCATGACCGGGATTGCTGATGCAGTATTCGGCGCCGCTCGTGCGCTGGCCCTTCAGGTACTTCTTTTCCCCGCAGCGATCGATCATTTGCACGCCCACAAGGCTGCGGCCCACACGCATCGGGATGCAAAGAAGGTTCTGCTCCTTGGACGGCCACCACACGGTGCCCGTGGCCTCGGGCCAGCCCTTGGAATGCAGGTAAGCGTGCTGCTCGTGCTTGCACTGATGCAAGATCCATCCGGCCTTGCGTGCTGCCTGCTCCTGCTCCTGGTCTCGCTGCTGATGCTCCGCGGCCACGCGAGCGTCCCGGGCCTGCCTCTGGGCCTGTAACTGCGCCTCGGTGGGCACTGTGCAGGTGCCGTCATCGGCTGGCTTCCAGCCTCCCGCCTGGGCTTCATGGAATAGGGAGCCAATGGTTACCCCTGAGCCGCGAAAGCTTCGCCAGGACGCGCGGGCAGCGTTGACCTTATAGGACCCAGAACGCTGGCTCCAGCTGTCCCACAGATCAAAGCCATGTTCGCCAAGCTCATGCTTGATGGCCATTCCCGCCATGATCCAAACCTCGCGGTCGTCGTGGTTCAGGTACTGCAATGCGTCGCGGATACGGTCGGTCATGCTGCGACAGCCCTCCGCTTCGAATTGCGGATATTGCGGCTCACCAGCCACTTGCGTACCTCCTCACCCATGGGCTCGAGCTCGGGCTTTGGACCAGACGGGCCCACACCGAATTTCTCTATGTATCGGTGGTACGCGCTGCCGGGGTTGTGCCCCTTGTCCAGGGCATTCCACAGCAACTGTGCATAGAACGTGCGCTTGTAGTCGGCGCTGTACTTCTCGGCTTTGGCAGGCTTTGTGCCCCCCACTTCGATCAACTCCCCCGCGACGGCCTGCACATCGTTACCGCGCACGCGGACGTGCCCGCAATGGGTGCATGTATCGGTCTTGGGCGGCCACAGTGCCGAGCATTTCGGGCACTTCGCGGCCTCCTTCTGCGCGTCGCTGGGCTCCTTCTTCGGCTTCGTGTCCGTGCCCGGGCCCAGAGCCTCGACGCCGTGGTGGTAGAGCTTGTCCCAGTCGTCTTGGAACCGCAGCCAATTGCCGCTGTTGTCCTGAATCACACAGAGCGCCTTGCCGTCATGCACGCGCGCGCCGCGGCCCACCATCTGCACATGCTCACTGAAGGACTTCTTCAACGGTCGGGCCAGGATGACGTGATCAATGTCCGACTGGTCGAAGCCCCGGCTCAGGATGGCGACGCTGATCACGACCTTGATGTCGGTGTCAGGGCGCGCGAACTCCTCCAGGACCTGATCCCGGTAGTCGTCCTCATCGTCCGAGCTGATCTGCACGGCGTTAATGCCCGCATCGTTGAAGCGCTGGGCCAGCTCGGCCCCGTGCTGCACTCCGCAGCTGAAGCAAATGGTTTTTCGGTATTCGCCGAAGACCTCGTGCGAGATCCGCACATAGTCCGCCACCACGTCGCCGACGATGCGCCGGCCACGTTCTTCCAACTCGTCTTTCTTCCACTCTCCGGCCACCGTTGGCAAGCCGCTGGTATCCACTGCCCTGGCGACAAAAAACGCGGAATGGAACAAGGTGGCCGTCTCGCACGAGGGCAGCCATCGTGGTGACGCTAACCACGTTCGTGAAATGCGTGCCGATGGCCGGATGGAATGGCGTCGCAGTTGCTCCCACGATACGCAGGTTCGGCTGGTTCACCATCATGTTGATGATGCTTTTGCGCAGGCAGGCGTGCAGCTCATCGATGAACACCAGGTCCACTTGCGGCAGCGTCTCCATGCGCTCCAGCGTCTGTGCGCTCGCGATCTGCACCGGAAGGTGCGGGCGGAAGCGCCAGTGCTTTGCCATCAGCACGCCATGGTCGATACCGGCGCGGTCCAGGTGCCTGGAGAACTGCTCCACCAAGACGCGGCGCTCGCAAATGAACATGATGCGCGTGCGCTTCTCCTGCACGCACTTGATCATGTGCTCCATGATCCGGCTCTTTCCGGAACCGGTGGGCGCGGCCAGCACCTGGCGCACATGCTTCGCTCGAAAGCCGTCGCGCAGACGTTCCACGCTATCAGACTGGTAGGGACGCAACTGCAAAGCTTGCATAGGGGACTCCTGACGGTCACCATCAAGGGCCGGTGACGTGGCCTGATCCATCACGCTGCAACCGCCTTCATGCGGTCGATTTCGCGGCGCTGGGAGGCCAACTGCTGCTTCAAATGCGTGTTCTCCTGCATGAGGAAATCCCGGCTGCTGGTGACAGTGCGCAGCTGGGCGGTCAGTCCCTTGACCTCGCCTTGCAGGTGCTCGATCAACTCAGCTGCCTGATTGCGGTCCTCATCAAGGACGTCGCCCAGATTGGCCAGCGACAGTGCCGCTTGCAGGTCGGCGATCTGATCGCGCGCAGCATCGAGTTCGGTGTACTCGGGTGCAGTGGCCTCCGGTTGTGCCGAGGACTCGCTGACTGGAGCTGGAGCTGGAGCTGGGCGAGGCCTGGGAGCCGGTTGACTGATTGCTGCGACTTGCTCGTCCTTAGGTAACTTGGCAATGGCGGAGGCCTTGACCAGACCGATCTCGCCGCCAACAACGGCTTCAACCACCGCAGGAACCGCATCCTTCATCACCGTGTTGGCCTGCCTCAGCGAACGCACGCTGACGCCCGCCTGCTCCGCAACTGCGCTTTGCTTTAATTCGGCACTCAGTGCCGAATTTCCTGAGGGCCGCCCGACAGCCTTCCACTCATAGACCGAGGCGGCTGCCATGGCCATCTGAGCGACAGTGACATGCCGGCGCGCCTTGTTCTGCGCTAGGACGAACGAGCGCGGGTCTATCCAGGGCTCCAACTCACGCGTTGGGCAATCCATATCCAGTTCGATCGCAGCGCGGTATCGGTTCCAACCGTCCAGCACTTGACCTTGGTAGATCGTGATGGCGTTCTGCACGCCCAGGTCGGTGATGCTGTCCACGAGGGTCTGGTACTCGTCGGCCGTCAGTGGAGGAAAGGCGGCCGAAAGGGGGTGCTGCTGCAGGGAGGAATCAATCACGGGCAATCTCCGCTTCTTCGTATTCGCGCACCCACAGCGCCATGGACAGGGATCGGAAATGAATGGCAAGCACTGCCAGCGTCCAGGCGCGTGACAGCGAACGGGTGAAGGTGGTCAGGATCTGCATGGCCGATTCACTCGCCGACCAATTGATCTGTCCGCACGCTCTCGGTCGGCTGACCTCCAGCCTTTGCGAATGGCGAGGCCGCTTGGCGCTCCATACGATCAAGGACAGGCAGATTCACGTGCGAGCACTCGCTCTTTGGCTTGCCCTGCGCATTGACCGCCTGGGCAGCGCGGCGCAGCCTGCGAAGAACCTCTTCGGCCTCCGCAATCTCCTGCTCGATGCACGCCAGTTCGTTGTCCGAGATCACTCCATCGCTCAGTGCTTCGATCACGATGCTGGTGACATCAGATGTCTCGCGCATCAGGCGGGATACCTTGCGCATCGGGTCGATGGAAGGTTTTGGCTCGGCCTCGTCGTTGGGGACAAAACGCCCGCCGCACTCCTGGGCCACGAACGAGGCGTAATCGAAGCAGTGCGGCGTCTTCGTCTCGACGCAAAGCCGCGCGATCGCCAACGCATCCATGGCACCCAGCTTGTGGGTCGCCGAGCCGGCAAGCTCTTTGCGCAAAACCTCGTCGGTCTTGCCAAGGCGCAGGGAGATGACTGCACGCCCACCGGGGAAGGTGTCAGCGCCACGGCGCAAGGAGTCGTGCAAGCTCATGTCCGGCTCCCAGAAACTTGGACGTGGACGCGACTCGCGGACAGCGCGACCATTGCGGCCATGAGAACTACTCGCCCTGCCCCTTCAAAGCCGGCTTTTGCCCGTCCTTTCCACTCCAGTACCCGCACTGCGGTATCTGAAAACACGGACCCGCATACGGGCCAACGCACGCAAGCGTTCCTCACGTCCAGGGTCGCGATGCGATGGGAAAGCGGCGAATTGCGGGTCACTGGGATAGCGACACGACTGGTGATGCCATTGGTCAATCGCACGCGTGGGCCATCACTGCGAATGCGTGGTTCCTTGTGAGCCATCCTTCAGTCCTCGACCGCGGGTTCTGGCAGCTTCGCGTCGTCGTAGATGTGCTCGAAGGTGATCGGCAAACCGCGAGATGCGCAAAACGCGATGAGCTTTCGCGCCATTGCGGGCGGTACCGTCTGCCCGTTCTCGTAGTGCCCGACATTTCCCTGCGTGCAACCAATCCCATCGGCCACAACCCGCTGGGTGATGCCAAGCCGCTGTCTGATGATTCGAAGGTTTTGCATAGCGCCATCCTAGCGCCTCTAGGCAGATTACGCAATATCGCCAATAGTTTGTTACTACAGCAGCGCCACTAATAATTAGGCATGGCAGAAAACAAACGTTCGAAGATGACCGCGGAGCTTCTTGAAGAGGCTTCTCGCCTGAAAGCCCTGTGGGATGACGGCCGTCCCCATAGAACCCAGGCTGTGTTCGGCGAGGTTTATGGACTCGGCAACCAAGCCAATGTTGGCCACTACCTCAATGGGCGCAGTCCTTTAAACCCAAAAGCCGCCGCAGCATTCGCAGCGGAACTAGGATGCAGCGTCGCGGACTTCAGTCCTCGCGTAGCAAAGGAATTGGACAGACTCGCGAGCCCACAGGCCCATGCAATGGAGGTCTCAGGAGAGCGCGGCGCATTGCAAGATGTGTTGATCGCGCAGTACGACACTGGCGGCGCGATGGGTCATGGGTTCAACCTGACCGACCACCCACCAGGCCTGATCAAAAGCTGGCGGGTTGACCACGATTGGCTACGCTTCAATGTGCCCACGCACACTGGAGTAAAGAACCTGGCCATCGTCACCGGGTTTGGGCCGTCTATGCGTCCCATGTTCAATCCAGGAGACCCGCTGCTCGTGGATACCGGGGTGAAGGTCATCGATCACGAAGGCGTGTACTTCTTCCGCGTGGGCGATGAGGGCTACATCAAACTGGTCCAGCGAGTGCCGGAGTTCGATGGCCCTGGAGTGATCCTGCGGGTGATCTCAAAAAACCCGGACTTCCCGCCTTACGACCTGTCGCCGAAGAACCCGCACTTTGAGGTGCTGGGTAAAGTGCTCACTGTTTGGCGCAGTGAGCAGTTTTAGAAGGGCAAACACCGCAAGGAGTGCAGACCGATCGCCCAGCAACTGTGTGGTGGAATGTGATTACAAGTATCAAAGGGGATGGTTATGGCAGAAGACGTGTTAGCACCAGAGAGTCCGACTGACGAGGGGGCGGCACTGTTTATTCAGAATCTTGTGAATACCGGCGCCTTAGTAGCTTCAGATGAGGGGCAAAAACTCATCAGAGACTCGCATCGCATGCGTGATTTGCTTGACCAACTAAAAATAGAACTTGAGGCAAAAAGAAAAATATTTGCAGCCGAACAGGAACTGCCGACGCCGAAATTGCCTGCTCTACTCACGCCCGAAGAGATGCGTGCAGATCTAGAAACCAATGCCCCTCTTGTTGCAGCCGAACAGGCCAAGCGCATTGCGGAGCATTTGGTGTTTGTATTTTCGAAAAACTTACCTCATGCGGATGTGTTGGCGCCACTTGCAAAAGCTGCAATTTATCTTTCAGCCCACTTCTCTCGAATGGACAATCTTCAGCAAGGCAAACCTGCTGACTCCAGGGCGCGGACATATCAACTAGGATCTGGACAACCACCAAACCCACCGGTTGCACCGCCACACGGCACGGATGACAATGGGGGAATGGAAAAGCGTATTGAGACACTCGAGAAGGATATGAGGGAAGTCCGCGACCGCCTCGTGCGTGTCGAATCTACGCTGCAGGGGGTAGACAAGAAGATTGATGCCCAAGACAAGAAAATTGGCGAACTGCCTTCCAAGGACTTCGTTACATCATCCGTCTCGTCCAGCGCCAACAAGATCATCTTGTGGGTGGTGGGCGTCGTTACGGCCGCGCAGCTTATTCCTTCTGGCTTGCGTGCTCTTGGCTTTGGTGGTTAACCTCCATCTTCAGATGACCGCAAGTAGACTCACCAGTCCGAGGGTCAATTTGCGTGCATAGTAAGTTGATCACTTCCTAAACAGCAGCGTTCGCAAATCAAAAATAAGTTTCAGAAGTTGCTGCAAAGACGCCCCTTCAGAAACCTTCCTCCCACCATTAGTCTTTACTGGATAATTAATTCCGCCAAAGCGCTCATAAACTTCCACATCAAAAAATGCCGCGGTCAAAATTTTATCTGCAGGCATTACAAGCCTAAAGCTTCCAGCATCTACACCCTTTTGATCGTAGACGCGATCATAATGAGTTGTAAATTCAATGCCGCCCGCATCTGTACGACTACCACTCATTAATGGCAATATCGCAATTGCTTTTCTCGAAGATCTAGGCTCTGCCGTGCCGATGGGCCAACCCACATACACTTTTCCTGAAGATAGTGTAACGGAGATGGTTTTTTTTATCTGTAATGGCGTCAACAAGAAGTCCTTCTAACTCGTCTTTCCCCACCGCCTCGCGAAGTGCCAGCTGAGCACTATTCTTCATTACTCTATTAACAAAGCACGGGGAAGTCCGACCAAGAAAAACAGAGAACAAACAGATGCAAAGAAAATTTATCTGAGATTGTGAATTGCTTTTATCCTTCAGCATCGGGCCAAAAACCGATACCAAGGTATCTTGCATAAATCCAAGAAACGGGATCCATTTCTTGATCCAATAAAAGAATAAGAAAAAGAGGCACGACAATATAAAAAAGAATAGTCCATAATAGGACACTCTGAAATAGAATCGATGCCCATCCTCACGAGCAACCTCATATTTAATGAAGTTCGTATCCTTCACAAAAAGAAATCCCCCTATAAGGGGGAGTAATAGAGCAAGGGCTGAGTCCAATTTAAAACGCCAACTCTTCAGAGTTAGTCTGCTCGCGCTTTTCACGAAGCCTTTTCACAGCTGCTTGCTGTCGCTTGAACTCGTCTGTGCGGACCACTTGCTTAGGGTCCACCCACACGCGCCCAGTATCTGTAACGTGAACTTGCACGACGGCCTCTTGCGGCTCGTGCTCAGTCTTACGACGCTTCCAGAACATGATGAATTTCTCCAGTGATAGGTCTTAAAGAGCGACCTGTGCTCTTGCGTGTCGGCAGTAACGCACTCCAGTTGATGGCCGATCTTGTGCAATGTTTGAGATGACGACTCACGTCGGGTTCACTGCGTTGTCAATTGTGAGTGTTGTTGACGGTCAGGGCAATTAGGGTGAGTAATTTGCCACCTTCCATGTCGGCATTGCACTAAAGGCCTAGAAGTCAATTGGGAAAAGGGCTGGCAGCTCCTAGAACTATAGCATTCAGAGACACGCAGAGCCTTTGCAACGAAGTTTGATTGCTTAAAGGGACCGCGAGAGTCCGTGCAAACGCGCGCTATCGCCGATTCGAGTCTGACCCAGTCCCATACGCCTATCGTAATCAAGCATCCATGCGTACCAGGAGCCTGAACAGTTGCCGGGTCGTGCTGCACCGCCTCGCTCGCGTACCCCTTAAGCCCAAAGTGAGCCAAGTTCACAGTCTGCACATTCCTACTAGTTGTATTCCTCGCCTACGCCACGGCTTGGTAGCGTCCCACTGCCTTAAGAATTCGGCGGATGCCTCATGGCTACAGGCAATCCCGCCTGTCCCCAAGGAGCACGTCATGACCACCAAGCCCGAAGACCTTCCGTTTGCCACCCTGCCCCCTAACCCTGGCCCAAAGACCCGGCACGAGCAATCGGTGGCGGGTGAAGAAGATCCGGGATCAGCGCTTGATGAATCGATTCCTGCCCCAGATAGAACCATTCCGACCGGTTCGACAGAATCGCTCAGCCACGAATGGGCTAACAAGCGCTTGGGCGACGTGCTGGGAGAGGAGCCGAGCGACGGCTGAGTTCGGCGCTCGGTAGGTGGACCAGAGTCCTAGTCTTTATGGCTTGCGCACTTCCCGTCGGCTTTGCGGTAGCCAGGCCCACCCCGTGAGCCGCAACCACCGCGGCTTCCACCGCCTCCCCCTCCCCCACTGAAGCTGGCCCTGCGTCCTGTAGAACGGCCACCGGAGCGGCCACGCGCCATTGCTTCAGCAGATGTCAGGCCCAGGAGGCCGGCAACCAGTGCGGCACCGAAGAAACGGCGCTTCATTGCTTCGTTCCTTCCTTGCCCGTGTACGGGTTGACGTTGCCCTTCTGACTCCAGTTGTCAGCCTTGCTGACGTTCGGGTTCGTCGCATGGCTGGGCGCGACATAGGTTCCATCCTTGCGGGTGTATCCACTTGTCGAGTGGCTTCCACCGGAAGAATTGGTGCTGCTGGAACTCGTGTGGCTGCTGGAATGGCTGCTCGAGTGGCCACCGCCCAGGGAATGCTGAACCGAAACATTTGGAAGCACAATAGCGGTACGTCACACTTTGCCTTGTGATTTTCCCTGTTGCGCATCCCGAACGAACTTATACGTGAATGTAAGAACCCCGTGGCTAGGCTTTGCAGGCAACAGCAATCGGCCAGAAGCAGACGCTTGAGACATGACCAAATCAGAGTTCGCAATCTTTATCCTTTGGGTCATCCTGCCTCCTTTGCTGGTCGGCGGTACTTTGATGTGGAGACTCCAGCGTGGAGTTCGTCCTCAGATTGCTTTCGTGCTGCTCTCGTTGGTATTGACGGTTGCTCTTTTACTGTCCGGCCCGAATTGGCTTGGTCGCTACCTCGGGTTGCACGACGTCGAATTTCTGGGGCGTCACATGATGTGGTCACCGCTTGGTTGGGTTTGTGCGATTACAGCTTGGCCTGTGGCAGCTCTCCTATCGCTCCACAAAAAACGTATGCCCTGATGGGTTGCCCAACACTTCTTGTGCTTGGAAGCGCGGGCAGAATTCGGCCAGGAGCGGACCAAATGACGAGACGTCTTATCGAAGTGGAATTGACCATCGAAGGACGTGCAACGATGCCCGTCCTGAACGGGGGCATCTATCGTCCGCATCTGCGCGTGGCGGATGGCGAATACCTCGGGGTCTCTTTTGTTGATGGCCCGCAGGCGCATCCCGGGTCAATGACCTATGCCTTAGCTGCACTGATGTACGAGCCCGGCGTCGATTACTCCGCATTGGTGGTTGGCACTCATTTCGAAGTTTTTGAAGGCCCGGCGATCGTGGGCTCTGGCCGGGTCATGCGAGGCCCTTTCAGCGCCTAGTCGATGTCCGCTGCGGGCCCATTGCGGTCGGTCATGAAAGCGAATTGAGGTCTCGAAGAAATGGACACAGTGGTGATCAGTGCCTGGTAGGAACAGCTGATCTGAGTTGAGGTTCGGCAATAGGGCGTACTTCAGGAAGCGTGTGTGTCGAGCCTCCTCCACAGCCTACTCATTCGGAGAATCCCGTGCACCCAACCATCATCGAAGCAATCCAGCAACGGCGGGCCCTGACCGTGTTCTACGATGGCTATACCAGGATGGTCGAACCTCACGTCTATGGCATCAACTCGGCAGGCCACGAGGCTGTCAGTTGTTATCAGATAGCTGGGGGCAGCAGTTCAGGGAAGGCTGAAGGTTGGAAAATGCTCCTGATCTCCAAGATCCACAGCTTGGCGATAACCCAGCAGAAGTTCATTCCTAGAACGACGCCCTCTCCTTGGGGCGACAACCCGATGAGGCAGGTCTACGCGCAGGTCTGACTCGCTTAATGAGCAACTGCTTGCTCACTGATACCTAAGAGCGCTCCAGTAGTCTTTGTCTCCCAGTTCGTAGTTGGCTGTTAGGTGACGCACCTCCTTCGCCGCCTTAGCTGCCAAGTCCTTCAGGCGCGTTCTTTCTACAGACGAGAGCTCTGGTGCGTGCGCAACCATGCTTTCAATCCGCGCAGCAATTCCCTCAAGAGGCCATGTAAGGACATCATTCCCCTCTCCAGCGATGTACCCCTCCAGCGCTTCAAGTCTTGGCATCAGTGTCAGGAGCTCTGGTGGAGGAGCTATCTGTTTTCGCGCGATAAGCTGGATTCGTCTTGGCTCCAGAGATATGTGTAGGGCCTCCCGAAGATTTTTATGTGCAAGGAGGGCCGCAGTTCTTACCCACGGCTCGAGCGCTTTTCGA
Organism: Acidovorax sp. KPB24-03; assembly: GCF_057546605.1. Classification (NCBI taxonomy): domain Bacteria; kingdom Pseudomonadati; phylum Pseudomonadota; class Betaproteobacteria; order Burkholderiales; family Comamonadaceae; genus Acidovorax; species Acidovorax sp. KPB24-03. Next base: position 75,618 of record NZ_BAAJYR010000001.1, read on the forward strand.
ATGTCAATTTCGGACGATCCAATTTGGCCAAGCATTAACCGAACATTTGAAGCCAGCGAGCTGAGTTCATTCATGTTCGGTGCGTCTGCGTAGCGGCCCATTCCGCTATAGACACGGACCATCACCTGGCTTGTGATCTCGGTCAGCTTCTTCAGTTGAGTTAGCGCTTCCTCAGCTTTGTCCACCGTTTCGTTCAGCTTGCGAATCTTTGCCTCCACGCCCCAAACCTTGAGCGACTCAAACCGGCCAAGCATCGACGCGAAAAGTAGTGCTACGCCCGCGCCCAAAGTGCCTAGCCCTAGTTCGATGCTGCGTTCCCGCAGGAGTACCCAGACGCCAAAACAAAGGCACGCAATGCCGCTCACCGTGAACACTAGTGCAACCACGAACGAGTGAACCAGCGAACCAACTACTCGCCACTGGCTTGGCCCAGAATTAGCAGCCATAAATTCCTTCAAACATTTAGAGAGACCCGGCGCTAAAGTAAATTTAGGCGTGATCAAGCGCTGTAGACCGTCAGGCGAAAAATGGACAAAGAAGTTGAGTGGGACATTTTCTCCCGGATGGGCGAGGACCGCGAAGAACTACATCAGTGGCTGATCATGGACACATGGCCAAAGGAAGCCGCCATATTTCTGATCGCCGGAGTGATCCCAACCCAAATCTACGAAGGCTTTGGGTTCTTTAAGGTCACGGGAGGACTACTCCACAACGACCACGGGGAGAAGGACAACTGCATCCAGCAGATTGCCGATCTAACACGCCTATGAGATTCAAACCCTGGTCACCCCGACCGTGCCGAACCGCAGTTCTTCTTTGCATGGGCCGATTCCAAAGGCATCGAGGTTCAATGGCTTGAGGGGGCGAGGAAGGCTGGCTACTTCAAAGAGCCGACGCCGCGGGAGCCGAACCAATCTGACGGCGTGAACCAGAAGGTGCAAAACACCTTGCTGTGCATCATCGTCGCGCTCTGCAAGGAAGCCAAGCTCGACTATGGAAAGCCCGCGAAAACGGCGGGACTGATTCAAAGCACGGCGGCGCAGATGGGCATATCCCTTGGGGAAACAACGATTGAAGGATATCTAAAGAAGATCCCCGATGCGCTTGCCACCCGTGGCAAATAGGGGAAGACGGGACGCTGCCTCGCACTCGTCCCACGTAGTGCCAAGTTGTCGCGCAGAATGTCGAGGGTGGATGGTGACCGATCCGTAACACTCTACGCAAGACACGCATGGCAATAAAAATCCCACCACGGAAGTACCTGACATTCAGTGAACTTTTGCTGCGCTGGCAGTGCACAGAAAACGATCTGCGCTATCTGATCGTGAATGGGGAACTCAAGCCTGCGGTTAAGGCCACCGAAGGACTGAAACTGGTCGACTGGGAATACGACCCGATGGCCGATGGGTGTGTCCCATGCGGAGACAGGCAGGATGCTCAGGGCTTCCAATTGGAAGTACAGCCTACCGGGTGGCTCTACCTTCAGCGCCCCGGACACCTAACGCCCTTAAATTGCGAGTTCCGCTTAGCTAGTCGCGAGCGCGATCCCGATGTACCGGCCGAACCTTGGGATACGCCCTTGTATGACTGGTTCTGGCTGTCACACGAAATTGAGATGGCCAGCGTGGAGCTTGAAGCAGCGTTTCTGATGGAGGAAGTGCTGAGGTACGAGTCGATTCACGATGTCGAGGCACCACAACAGTATCGAGCAGAGAAGCCAGTTGGAACACGAGAGAGGGACACCCTCTTGTCGATCATCGCGGTGGTATGCCGAGAAGCAAAACTTGACTACTCGAAATCCTCGAAAACAGCAGCGTTTATCCAAGACAGTGCTGCAAGGCTGGGCATTTCCATCGGCGAAACCACTATCGAAGGGCACCTAAAGAAAATTCCCGACGCGGTCGCAGCCCGCATGAAATAAGGGATTCATAGGCAACTGCCTATTTCGCGTGGGCAATTGCCCCTGCTCGAACCCTCACTTCGCCACAGTCCCTCCCATACCGCAAACGCGGGACCTACTGGGATGAACTGTGACACCACCCTCCGCTGCGCAATCACTGCGCCCCAAGCAAGCCGCCGAACTGCTCGGCATAGGCCCAGCGACATTCTGGCGCTGGGCCAAAGAACGTCCTGACTTTCCCAAGGCACGGAAGCTGTCCGCCAGGTGCACGGTCTTTGATCGGGATGAGTTGCTGGCGTGGAGAGACGCGGCCTTGCACACCCGGCGAAGCTACATCACTACCGCAGACTGCCCAAAAAAGTAAGGCCGACATATGTCGGCCTTAGGAAAAAAACACGCATCGGCTCAAATAACTCCTGGAAGCGACACAGTAATAAGCATCGGGATCATTAATACAAAGGACAAGAGGCCATTGGAATCGCATTTCTGAACCGAATGACCAGCATGCGTCGCTCAGCGGGCTCAAAGTGTTTGGGGACTGCTGCCTGGGCAGCCGACCTCAGGTAACACAGCCGCAGAGCCTTGTTCTGTTGCCGCGTACACAAGACACGATTGCACGGTACCAAGACACTGGAAATATGAATCGCACGATCTCACACAGAGCTCGCCACATGTCGGCGTAGGCCTATGACATTTCAAGCATTGCGAGCCCCCTCAGAAGGGCGCATCGGGTCCCAAGCTATCAGGTTCGTGGTTCGCTTGGACCGCGAAACTTGCCTGCCAAGCGCCCTCGCCGCTCATAAGTCTCTCAGCCGTGCAGAGCGGTGGATGCTCAATTCCGTTTATGGTTACCTTGACCTCCCGTCCAGTGAGCTCATTCAAGGCTTTGGCCACGCTCTCTTCGATTTGCGCGAGAGAAAAGTTCTTCAAGGATTTATCGGTCATAGGGTGGTCGCGCTGGATATCTGGGAAAACATTGTGCTCCGTAGCGGATGCCCTTCGGCGCTGGCTTGGAGGGCTGTGTGATGGCGAACTCAGCCAGTGTCGGCTACCACGAATCTTTCGTAGTGGGGTCAGGCCTTGTTCCCGCGCGGCTTCTTGGGCAAGCTCTTGGAAGCGTTAGCGCTCTTCCGTGGCCCGTATGGCTCATTGCCCCGCGGCTTCAACTCTGGCTCTTGGCCGCCCGGGAAAGATGCATTCGATCGAGCGCCGCGCAGAATTATGTTCGCGTAGAAATCGTCGTACACACTTCGGAAGTCAGGCGATCTATCGAGGTTGTTTGTAATGACGACTTTGGTAGGAGTGTTGCGCTTTTTGCGCCCTTCGAGACGCTCCACCACCTTGTCTGCGATCTCATCTGCGTTGAACTCAAAGCGCTTCTCTTGCGCGCCTGGCATCACTCGCGCTTCAACAGTGGTAACGACAGTCTCGTCGTAGGTCGCTTGAAGGCGCGCGACGATCTCGCTGTTCATGCTGCGCCCCCGCCGCCTCGGCCGAGCGCTCAATCTTGGCCTTCAACGCTTCCGGGAGGCGAATTTTCAACTGTGGGTCTTCGCGGCTCATGGGCCGAATGATAGACCACGGTGGTGCAAAACCCCCACGCCCACATCAACCATTTGCAGGATGGACCACGGTGGTTTACATTTCAAATCATGGACCACGGTGGTTCAGAAAGGCTCAGAGTGATCGCGATAAAGCCTGAAACGTGCCAATTCAAGGTGCGAGTGCAGAAGCCGCTTAAAAGACTGGCTTCAGCAACAAGCGAGTGCGGCGAAACGCAGCCTCACGGCCGAAATTGAGCTGCGCCTAGAAGCCAGCCGAAAGACCGACCAGCAACTCCAGCAGAAAGAACAGCAGCAATGAGTCAATTCGTTTTTTATAGCGCGCAATCCTTTGTCAGCAGGGGCTTTCAGACAATCAGCCCCGGAGCCCCCCAGTAGGGTTTTCCGAAAGCAACCTTCCTATTGACAATTTCCGAACCGCAACTTCAAGGAAATCAGATGCCCGATATCGTGACCATCGGCGGCGTGGAGTCCACGCTCATCACGTACAAGGACCGCCCGGTTTGCACTACGTTTCAACTCGCGCAGTTCTATGACTGCTCGGAAAAGAACCTGAGCGACAACTACGGCAACAACCGCGAGAGGTTCGAGGAGGACAAGCATTTCGTGCTCCTCGAAGGGGAAGTGCTGCGCGCGTTCAAGGTGGGGTTGCCCGACCAAATCGGGGAACCTCTGAAGTTTGCTCCGAAAGTCATTCTCTGGACTGAGTTGGGCGCAGCTCGCCACGCCAAGATGCTTACTACCGACAGGGCCTGGGATATTTTCGAGCAGCTCGAAGACGCGTACTTTCGCGCTGAGACCGGCACCTACACCGCTAGTAGCACCATCACTCCGCTTAAGGCAACGGCCGAAGCGGCGAAGGCGCTCCCCCATCTGGTACGCGCTGCCCGCCTGTTCGGCTGCGACAAGAACGCTGCGGTGATCTCAGCGAACCAAGCTATCTACTCGATGACCAGCATCAATCTGATGCAGCAACTCGGGCACACGCATCTGGAAGCTGAGAAGCAGGATCACTGGTATACGCCGACCGAACTCGGCAAGCAGATGACGCCGCCTGTCTCAGCACGTCAAGTCAACCTGCTGTTGGCCGAAGCTGGCTTGCAGTTCAAGCGTGGTGATGTGTGGGAAGCCAGCGAGGCGGGCAAGGACTTTGCGCGGATCTACGACACAGGCAAGCGTCACGGTAGCGGAGTCCCCGTCACCCAAATGAAGTGGTCGCACACGGCAGTTGCTGTGCTACAGGCGCTGCCCACAGATCAGAAAGAGGCCGCGTGAAAACCAGACTCGCGCGAGGTCGAGAGGACCCGCCCGTCCCCGTAGACATATGGTGTACACCGGAAAAGTGTGCACTCGAAAAAGGCGAAGCCGGTAAGCGCTTGGACCCGCAAACCGACTTCTAGACCAAAAACCCCGTTGAAAAAGGATCAGATCTATGTCTGAGGTTAACACTCGCCCATACGCGGACGCAATCCCGCCCGCGGCTTTCACATCGGAAGAGGCCGCCCACCCTTCCCTTTCTTCTCTATCTGGCAGTCAGCTCTTGACCGTACTGCAAGCGATCGCCAGCCAGATGGACACCCTGAACCAACTGCTGATCCAGGCAAAAACGCCTGGTGAGGCTGCGCGCACCGAGGTGCTCATTGATGCAGCGCAGTCCATCTGTGTGCTTGTGGGCGGCATGGCAGACCACGCCTCCGGCTGCGGCGTGTGTGGCGACTACGACGAGTGGAACTACGGCCAAAACTTTTCTGGCCTGTGACTCGATGAATAGCAGTAGCGCTATTTATTAAGTTAAGTATCAGCGCTATTATTCATTCCAGCAATGCACTTCACAGGAGCGAGAGATGCAAGCCTCCAACCGTCACAAGAATTCGCGAGCGAACGCTTCGCTCCGGCCAAAAGCGCTGGGAATCCGTATGCCGAAAGGTGCTTTCGCATGAACACGCTTTCAAGCTTTCTCAACACCGCTCACGCCCGAGCATGCAGCCAAGAAGCCGTGATGCTGGAACAGGCCGCGAAGAAAGCCATGGGAGCCCTGCAGTGGCGCTTGGCAGCCGAGCTGTATACACAGGCCGCCGACTGTCTGCCAAAGGACCCGCACACGGGCGGAGACACGATCCAAGCGCAAGCACACCGACGCGCCGCTGCGAACTGCACCGCGCTGTCTAAGACGCGCACACCCAGCCAGTTGATCAAGGACGCCCCGGACTACGGGCACATGACACGAGCGGCGATCGCTGAACACGACGCCGAATGGAAAGGATATGGACGATGAACCACATCACCTTGTTGTGCCGCTTAGCTGGCATGCGACACCGCACTGGCGCAGGGACTGTCGAATCCGTCACTTGGGCTGCAGGCCTTCTGTGGCGCACCCGAGGCACTCGAACCTAACGTTTCCAAAAGGCGAAGCCCGGGCGCTCTGACCTGCCCGGGCTTCTAGATCCCACCCTTACCAGGACGAATCATGAACGCGATTATCGCGCGCCCCGCAGCGGGCGCAACCCGGGCCCCTTCGCGCAGCCAGCGCACCGCCGATCCTGCGCCAGCCCCGGCGCCCGCCGAAAGGCCAGCACGCCCCCCGTTGAGCGAGGGCGATTACTGGGACGTAGCGGTGGGATCACAGATTTATTACCTGCTTGCGCATGCGGTCGAAGGGACTTTTGACGCAGAGAGCATTCCAGGGATTGGCCTACTTCACGAGGCGGCCAACTTTGCTTGGGACCTGAGCAATATTGAAGCGGAATGGAATGAAGACACGGCTCCGCCCACGGTTGCCCAGCTGATTCCCAAAATTCATGCGAATTTGCACACCGCCATGATTGAACTGGTTGCGTGTTCAGCGCAAGGCCAAAAAGCGGCGCTCCTCTATTCCACCCGCCTGCTGGTGGGTGAAGCGCTGAAAATAGCGACCAGTCTTCAGCAGGCTTATGCAGGACTGCCGGACACTGCGCCCGCGTTGTCTGAACTGACCAGCTTTCAGAAACCGATCACCGGGCTTGAAGGCTTGCCAGAGAAAGGCACTATCACCGCCAGCACGCCGTCCCACCGGGCAGGTGAATTCGGCGACCGCTTGTTGATCAACGCCTGCTATGAAATTGAGCAGCTAGCCGACGAAGTCACATTGCTGGGGGACGAGGCGGCCGTGAATTCCGAATTCAAAATGGCTGCGCTGCTTCGCTGCTACGGCACGCGGGTAAAGAATTTGAATGGCCTTCTCATGGGCCACCTGGACCGAGACGGCGAATCGCTGGCTAGAGTGCAGTCCGCCCTTTACGCTGGCGCCAAGACGTTGCCGATGGGGGCGCTCGCATGAACGCCGTTGCAACAGCAAGGAAGCCGACGCGCCAAGAGCGTCGGGCCGCGAAGGCCGAACCCGCGCCAGCACCTGCGAAGGACTGGGAAGAAGCAATCGCCCTCATTCAGCAAGACATACGAGGCGCGGCAGTGGTCGTGCAACAGGTCGCGGACCAGTGCGAAGAAGCGCCCGCGATTACCAGCTTGCTCGACTCTGCCGCCGATGAATTGCACACAGTCGTCACGATCCTCGGCACCCAGCCGTTTTACCGAGACGACGCAGACACAGCAATCACTCGGTTGTACAAGCCTCTTTCACTGATCGAAGGCGGCGTTGAGCTCGCTCGCGGTCTGGCGGGGGACACCTATTCGCACTCGCTGCAGAGCGTCCACGACCTTCTGGACGAGGCCCAGGACAATCTGGAAGCGCGCGAGCTGACAGCTCTGCTCCCGAAAGGGGACGTGACGGCGCGCGATTACATGCGCGGCAAAGCACTTGGCGCGCTCCTTGGGCAGGCAGCGCTATGCCGCCCCCAAGCTACCGAAACGGACATCAATGCCTCGTACCGCCCACCAGGCGTCGCGCAGGTGAACCTTGCAGCCACAGCGCTGGTCGTGCTGGCTGAAGACGATCGCCTGTTTGATGGCTTCACCTCTGCTCTTACCTGCATCCTCACGGAGTCGGTTGAGCACGCTCCGTTGATCGAGGACATCGCCCGGCTCAGCCATTCGGCGTGCACCGAGTTCTGGGAGTTCGATGAAGAGCATCCAGACAAGGGCCGAATTGATTCAAGCCTTGATGAACAAGTTGCCCTCTATGGACTTGGCAAGGTGTTCGACGCCGCGACCACCAGCCCCACGCTCAGTGCCGCACGAGGCACCGAAGCGCCCCAGAACGCACCTGCAGAAAGCCATGCAGCAGCAGGGTTCGGAACTCCAGCCGAACGCCTGGAGCTTGCGCGGCAGGCCTGCCTGGAGATCCAGAAGTTGGCGGAGGCCATGCAGATCGTGAATGCGGAGCACGGCTACGAGGAGCATCCAATCACGCACGGCATCATGGCGCGAATCCTCGTGCTCAGCGAGATCGTTTTCAATGGCGCGGAACTGCACGGCGACGACCCCGAGAGCTTTGGGTCACGTCCGCTGGAAGATCTCATGCGATATTTCAAAGGGGCTATGTGATGGCTGAAACCCCTACCAAAGCCCGCAGCGTGGCCACTCACAAGGCCGTCTCTCCGCCGATTCAGCCAGAGACCGCCGGCGAGTGCATCAAGAAAGCGCTACGCGCACTTGAAACAATGGAGGCCAGCCGTGTCTGACCGCGTTGAAATCCACCCTGGCGTCTTCCGCTCACCTGGCTATGGGTCGATGGTGTACCGCGGCACCGCCGAAGCGCTGGTCGCTGCAGGGGTGGTGGAACAGAGCCAACTGCCCGGACAGCCCGGCAATCCCAAGACCATGTGCACGTTCACGCCGGATGGCAGACGCGCCGGACGCGGAACGGGCAACTACTGCGGTGCCGAGCCGGGCCGCAAGCGCATCTTCAAAGATCGGAACGGCTTTGCTGTCGATGTGCAACTGAGTGTCGATCTCATCGCAGCTGCGGAGGCGGAGAAGGCACGGCTGCAAGCATGCTGGCCATTCCCTCTGGTCGGCGGTATGGCGTTTCTCCAGGGGAATGCATGAAGCAACCCCAGTTGAACCTGATGTGCCCAATCGACATTACAGCCGAGCCTGGCCAGTTAACGAGACGTGAGCAGCAACCTGCAGGAGGAGCAGAACCATGACAGTTGAAATGACGACCCAGCCGTTCGTGCAGTCGGCTCGGTTTGTGACCATCAAACTGTGCGCCGCCATGACAGGGCTTTCACCGGCGGCCATCGAGAAGCGTATCGAACGAGGCTTGTGGCTGGAAAAAAAAGGAATGGCGACGCGGGCGCGACGGTCGCATTTGGATCGACACCAAGGGGATAGAGGCATGGGTTTTAGAGACGGAGTAGAGGTCCGGGAAAGAAGCATCCGACTGTTCTTCGTGCACGATGGCGCGCGGTGCCGCGAGACTCTGACGATGGCTGGCAAACCGCTCGCGCCCACGGCTGCCAACGTGAAGCACGCACACCGTGTTGCTGCCGAGATCCGGGACAAGATTCGGCTGGGAACCTTCGTGCTGGCTGACTTCTTCCCCGATAGCCCGAGAGCTTCCAGCGTAGCCCCGGCCGCCGAGGAAAGGAATTTCGGCAAGTGGTGCGAACTGTGGCTGCAGACTAAAGGGCGCTTGGCCAAGCGCACCCTCAGTCAGTATGAAAACGCCCTTGCCATCTGGCAGGGCCTGCTGGGGGCAGAGTCACCGATGGAGAAACTCACACATGCCACGGTGGCCGCCAAAGTCGGCGGCTACCCATGGAAGTCTGCCAAGCTGCTGAACAACTACCTGATACCCCTGCGTGGAGTGTTCATGTTGGCCGGGCGAGAACTGAAGACGGAAAACCCCATGGAAGGCATCGAGAACTCCAAGCACCAGGCGGCCGCACCTGATCCGCTATCGACTGCGGAGATGGAGCGCATCCTCGCCGACTTGAGGGAACGCTACGACCAGCGCGTGCACGCCTATTTCGAATTCGCCTTTCTCACCGGCATGCGGCCGGAAGAGCTGATCGCTTTACAGTGGGGTGACGTGGACTGGAACCACGGGACCATTCGCGTGGAGCGCGCCCGCACCGCAGGCGAAGAGAAGGAATTGAAGACGTATAACGCGCGAGACGTGGACCTTGTGGCGCGGGCCGTCGCCGCGCTGCAAACAATGAAGCCCTGGACATGCATGGGCGGAGTGGATTCGGCCATTTTCCAGAACCCGGTGACCAACCGCCCGTGGCATGACGAGCGAAGCCAGCGCGACCACTACTGGACCCCGAGCCTGCGCCGTCTGGGCATCCGTCGCCGGCGCGCATACCAAACGCGCCACACCTATGCCGCCAATGCGCTCGCGGCGGGGGTGAACCCCGCGTACATCGCCAGGCAGATGGGGCATAAGAATGCCAAGATGCTATTCAGCGTCTATGCCAAGTGGATCGACGGGGCAGACCGTGGGAGGGAAAAAGCGAATCTGGAAGCTGCACTCAGAAACGAAAAAGCCGCCTAAGAGAAGGCGGCTTAATCTGAATGGGAACCTGTGAAGTTCCCTGCAAGTTCCCCGAGATTCTGAAAGCTGGTTCCTTTCAGTGGAGAAACTTGGTAGGCGCGATTGGACTCGAACCAACGACCCCCACCATGTCAAGGTGGTGCTCTAACCAGCTGAGCTACGCGCCTGTGTGTATTCGAGAAGCGAGATTGTAGCAGTAAAAAATACACGTTTCAGGCAACTTTGCGCGCTTTCTTTCAACGGCGCCGCGCAGAGCGCACGCCTTGCACCGTGGCCACGATGCCGAGCACTTTGTTGAGCCGGCCGGAGTCGGCCACCTCCACCGTGAACGTCATCCAGGCCGTGCCTTTCACGGACTGCGTCTGAACGCCGATCACGTTGGTCTTCTCCCTGGCGAAGACCTCGGAAATGTCGCGCAGCAGGCCTTGCCGGTCTGCAGCCTCGACCGACACGTCCACCGGATAGACCGACGGGCCGGCACCGGCGGACGCCTTGGATTGCCCCCACTCCACTTCGATGACGCGTTCGGCACTGCGCGCCGCCATCTCGCGAAAATTGCTGCAGTCGGCGCGGTGCACGCTGACCCCTTTGCCGCGCGTGACGAAGCCCCGGATGCTGTCGGGCGGCGCAGGCTTGCAGCACTTGGCCAGTTGGGTCATCAGCGAATCGATGCCCACCACCAGCACCCCGCCCTTGGGCGCGGTCTCGGAGGTGCGCGTCTTCTTGAGCAGCAGGTAATCGTCCGGCTGCAGCACGGGTTCGGGCGGGCGCAGCAGCGTCTCGATGGTACGCAGCGAGAACTCGTCCTTGCCCACCACTTCGAACAAGGCGTCTGCCGTCTTGAAGCCCAGCTGCACGGCAAGATCGTCGAGCTTGATGGCGGTCTTGCCCTCGCGCTGCAGCAGCTTTTCCACTGCCTCGCGGCCCCGCGCCGTGGTCTCATGCGTGGCCTGGGCGTTGAACCAGGCACGCACCTTGGCGCGGGCGCGGTGGCTGGTGAGGTAGCCCAGCTCGGCATTGAGCCAGTCGCGCGACGGGCGGCCTTCCTTGACGGTGGTGATTTCGACCGTCTGCCCGTTCTGCAGCGGCGTGTTGAGCGGCACCATGGCCCCGTCGACACGCGCGCCGCGGCAACGGTGGCCGACACTGGTGTGCACCGCATAGGCGAAATCGACCGGGGTGGCGCCCTGCGGCAACTCCACCACGGCCGCGTCCGGCGTGAGCACGTAGATGCGGTCCTCGAACAGCCCCCCGTGCTGCACGGTGCCCGCCATGTCCCGCTCCCAGGCCAGCAACTGGCGCAGCACCGCGATCTTGGCGTCGTATTCGCCGGAGGCCGAAACGCCCGCATAGCCTTTGGTGCCGGCCTCCTTGTAGGCCCAGTGCGCGGCCACGCCATGCTCGGCGTGGTCGTTCATGGCCTGGGTGCGGATCTGGATTTCGATGGCCTTGCCCGTCTCGTCGCGCACGACGGTGTGCAGCGACTGGTAGCCGTTGGGCTTGGGCTTGGCGATGTAGTCGTCGAACTCGGCGTCGATGGGCTTGAAATGCTCGTGCACCCAGGACAGCGCGGCGTAGCAATCCTTCACCGAAGGCACCACCACCCGCAGCGCCCGGATGTCGAACACATGCTCGAAGTCGAGCGACTTGCCGCGCATCTTCTTGACGATGCTGTAGATGTGCTTGGGCCGGCCCTGCACGCTGGCGCTGATGCTGCGGCCGCAGTTCGGACTCCAGCCGGCCGCGAAGCTGCTCCATGTACACCTCGCGCTCGGCCCGCTTTTCGTCCAGCAGCCGGGCCACCTGCTTGTAGGTCTCCGGCTCCAGGAACCGGAAGGACAGGTCTTCCAGCTCCCATTTCATCTGCCAGATGCCGAGCCGATTGGCCAGCGGCGCGAACACCTGCAGGGCCTCGCGCGCGATGCCGGGCGACACGGCGCGTTTGGTGGCGGCATAGAAGCGCAGGGTTTGCAGACGCGAGGCCAGACGCAGCATCACGACGCGCAGGTCCCGGGAGAATGCGAGCAACATCTTGCGCACGTTCTCGGTCTGCGTGGCGGGGTCGTCCACCGGCTGCCCGGCAAGCTGGGCTTCGCGCGCCTGCTGCTGCACACGCATGAGCTTGGTGGTCTCCACAGCCAGGGCGGCAAAGTTCTGCCCGAAGGCTTTGGCGATGACCTCCTCGGGCTTGTTCAGGTGCGAGCAGGCATGCACCAGATAGCTGGCCGCCTGCATGGCTTCCGACCCACCGATGTTCTTGAGGATGGAGGCGACGGCTTCGGCATGCGCGAAGGTGTTCTCACCGGTCTCCAGCGTCTCGCTGGACAGCAGCGGTTCCGCAAAGGCCCGGGCCCGCGCCAGCGCGCCCGCTTGCTCGGGCAGCGACAGCGCCGTGGCAGCGATGAGCTGCGGCACGGCATCGGACCGGGGCGACGCGCTCCCCGCGCCCCCCTGGCCCTGCATGCCGGGAGTGGCGGTGGACAGACTCTTCACAGCCCACCTCTTTCGCCGGGGTCGAAGAGAAATGCCTCGACCGCATCCACCTGTTCGTCCGCCACCAGCGTCGGGGCGTGCCCCACCCCGCTCCACTCCACCACCTGCGCGCGGGGCCCGCGTTGCGACATGGCTTGCGCCGTCGAGCGCGAGAGCAGATCCGATTGCGCACCGCGAAGCAGCAGCGTGCGCGCACTGATCTGTTCATACAGCTGCCACAGCTGCGTCTCGCCCGCAACGGCGGCCTCCTGCGTCATCGCGCGAAACGGCTGGGCGATGGCCGGGTCGTAGTGCAGCACGAACCCACCCTCGGGCGCAGGCCGGAGCATGGCGCGCGACAACGCCAGCCACTGCGCCGGCGTATGGGGGCCGAAGCTGGAGGAGATCGTCCACAGGGCATCGGCTGCCTGCTGCTCCGTTTCGAAGTGGGCGGGCCGCCCGAGGTACTGGCCGATGCGCTGGAGCGCACTCCATTCGATCACCGGCCCTACATCATTCAGGACCAGCCTGCGCACCGGCACGGGAAGCGGCAGGCCCGGCTGGCCGCACAGCGCCATGCCGATCAGCCCGCCCATGCTGGTGCCCACCCAGTCCAGATGCTGGATGGGTGCACGGCCATGCACGTCGGCCAGCAGTGCCAGCATGTCGGCTGCATACACCGGCACCTGATAGGCCATGGGGTCGGCGAGCCAGTCGCTGCGGCCGCGGCCGGCCACATCGGGGCACAGCACACGGGCGTGGTGGGACAGACGGCGGGCGAGCACATCGAAATCACGCCCCTGGCGCGACAGGCCATGCACGCAAACCACCACATGGGGATGGCCCGGCTGGCCCGTCGCGTTCCATTCCCAATACGCCATGCGATGGCTGGCGGCTGCATCGTCCGCCGAGCCCTCCTTGGCAGCGATTCCAGGGCAATTCACGTAATTCAGCGTAGGCTCGGTCATGGGAACGAATTCGTCGCGGGGGCGCTCGATAATGGTTGCGTTCATCCTAATTCATTCGGAGAGACTCACATGCTTCAAGGCAAAACCGCCCTCGTCACCGGCTCCACGAGCGGCATCGGACTGGGCATCGCCAAGGCGCTCGCGCGCCAGGGCGCCAACGTCGTCCTCAATGGTTTCGGCGATGTGGACGGCCCCCGTGCCGAGGTGCTGGCGGCCGGCGAAAGCCATGGCGCGCAGGTGGCCTACCACGGCGCCGACATGGGCCGCGCAGCGGACATCGAGGACATGATGAAGTACAGCGCCAGCCAGTTCGGGCGCGTGGACATCCTGGTCAACAACGCAGGCATCCAGCACGTGGCGAACGTGGAGGACTTTCCCGTCGAGAAGTGGGATGCCATCCTGGCGATCAACCTGACCAGCGCCTTCCACACATCGCGCCTGGCCCTGCCTCCAATGAAAGCGGCCAACTGGGGCCGCATCATCAACATCGCCTCGGTGCACGGGCTGGTGGCTTCGGCCCAGAAGGCGGCCTATGTGGCAGCCAAGCACGGCATCGTGGGCCTGACGAAGGTCACCGCATTGGAAACCGCCACCACCGGCGTGACCTGCAATGCGATCTGTCCCGGCTGGGTGCTCACGCCGCTGGTTCAGAAACAGGTCGATGCCAAGGCGGCCGACCAGGGCCTGTCGAACGAAGACGCCAAGAAGCAGTTGCTGAGCGAAAAAGAACCCTCGCTGCAGTTCACCACGCCCGAAGAACTGGGTGAACTGGCGGTGTTCTTCTGCTCGCCGGCGGCCAACAATGTCCGCGGCGTCGCCTGGAACATGGACGGTGGCTGGGCCGCCCAGTAAGAACGAAAAGCCTTAACCGCCCGATCACCGGCGCCCTGCCCTGGCATCCAGGGAAGGAGGCGGTCCGGCACGGGCGTCAGCCCGCCAACCCCTCAGCGCAGTTGCACGGCGCCAGAGACGTTCACCACCACCTGCGCCTTGCCGGCTTCCACCGGTACGGGCGCATCGGCGGACATCGACGACATCTTGGCCTCCATGGCCATCATGCGCGGCCGGGGGCCGGGGATCATCTCGTTGCTGTTCACCGCCACCTCCCGAAGCGTGTAGCCGCTGAAGCCGAAGCCGCGCGCCAGTTCATTCGCACGGGCCTTGAATTGCTCGATGGCCTTGGTCTGCGCCTCGCCCTCCACCTTCTCGCGGGCCTCGCGCGACAGATCGAAGGCGATCTGGCTGATCGGCATGGACTGGATCTTGCCGGCGGTGGTGGTGATGCGCGAGAAATCACGGCCCTGCAGGATCAGCTCGGCCCGGCCCTGCCAGCCGTTGATCTTGCCCTCCTTGCCATAGCGCGGGTACATGCCGAACGCGCCGGTGCGCACATCCATCTGGTCCGGCTGGGCAGAGCGCTTGGCCTCCGCCAACGCGGAGTCCAGCGCTTGCTTGAGCTGCGTCTGCACCGTGGCTGCATCGGCACCTTCCTTGCTAGTGGCCAGCGTGAGCACCAGCAGGTCCTGCTGGACATCCACGGTGCCGGTCGCGGACAGCTGCAGCACATTCTGCGGTGGCGGCATCACGGCGTTTTGGGAGAAAGCGGCGCCAGTGCACACCAGAAAAGCACCTGCAGCTATAATTTTTGTAGCAATTCTCATGATCGGAATCCTTGTGAAGAGAAAGTGGGCGGGTGCATCGGACACCCTTGACACGCTACGTTAACCGGTCCGGATCAATCGGCGGTAAAGGCCCGATAGCGTCTGTGCGTGGCGGGGCAAAACTTGTTAGTTTTGATTGACAAGATCGCGAATGTAACGAGGCTTATAGACCTTCCTAGGCACGCCCTGCAAGTCCATCAATGACCGCCTTACCGTTGCTTGACTCACTCCAAGACGCCTAGCAATTTCCGCTTTGGCCAAACCATCAGAAAACATCCGAGCAGCTGTCAACGCCAACTCGCCAGCCACGATCCTAGGCCGGCCAAATTGCACACCAGCGCGCATTGCAGCAACCTGCCCAGCAATCACCCTCTCCCTGATCGTTGAGCGCTCCAATTGAGCGAAGGCGCCGAGCGTTTGAAATGCACACACTCCCCATGCAGTAGTCGTGTCAAAAGGCTCTGACAACGACCGCAGCATGACCCCGCGCGCCTGCAGATCCTCATGAATCGCAAGAAGATCAAACAGAGACCGGGCAACCCTATCAAGCCGCCAAAACACAAACACGTCGCCGGACTGCATAGACGCCAAACACTGGCGCAGCACAGGCCGATGACTGACACCGCTAGCCTTTTCCTGAAACACCTCATGGACACCGGCTCGCTCCAGCGCATCAAGCTGTAGCCGCGTTTCCTGCTCGCGAGTCGAAACACGCGCATACCCAACCAACCTGCCCAGCTGCTGCTGCATTCATCCTCCTTATTTGCGAACGGGAACGAAACGAGAAAATATTGCTGCAATGCCCGTGTAGCCAAACGCCCCAAAAGGCCCTATTTCAGGCCGCATTGAGCAGTACCATCCAGCGCCAAAGGGGGAATTTCATGGGCACGATCATCGGTCTAGGATTGCTGCTACCAATCGCCATCGGCTGCATAGCTGCAGCCGTCATGTACTGGGTGTTAGCCAGCGGCATCCAGGCAGGCGTAACAGCAGGGCTATCACGCAGCACGATCAAGCTGCAGCACAACAGCGCAAGCGCCAGGACCCCAGGACACGCACCCGATGGGTTCGTATGGGTGCTGGTGCCGACAACCGCATTACCCCACTTTGCAGAGAAGCACGACCAGCCCATGCCGGACATGCGAGCTGACTAGCTAATTGGGCAACGACCCCTCGCGCCACTGACTGGCGACCTGACGCGGCGATATCAAACTGGGGTCAGGCTGGTGGACCTCAGGAATGGGCACGCTACGCACCGCCTTGGCATCCTGATGGGGATCATGAGAAGTGACCATCGGCACGCCCATGCCAATCTGCGGACTGTCACAGATGACAGATCTATCCTTGCCCTGCCAGGAGACAACGGCCATGCAATCGGCCAAGCGGCGCCATTTGTAGCCCATGGCCTGCAAGTCAGCATCAGTGACCGTAAAGACCGGCTGCCCATTCTGAGAAACAAGGATGACGCAGGCGGTTTTTGCCTGCATGACCATACAGCCGGAGAGATGCAAACCGCGCGCCTCCATGGGCTCAGGAGGCACTCTGACCTCCATGGCAGGCACCACGGATGACTTCTGATGATCGCCCGAGGTGCGCGGGGCGACAGACTGAGCGGCAGCGGCTGAGACCGGCTGAGGAGGCTGCAGCAAATGCCCTTTCTGCATGACCAGCACACCGGCCGGCGTGGCGGGTTTAGCAGGCTGCGACTTCGGCCCGAAAATCCTGAAACCCAACCACACAAAACCGATAGCAGCCACCGCAAACATGATGCGCGATAGCCTGCGCCATTTGACATTGGCCGGCTGCACATCCTGCGCAGACGCCTCGATGACCGCAGCACCTTGCGTATGGCTTTTGTACAGGCCAAAGTACTGCGGTTTGTATGGCCTCTGATCCGAAGACACTTCGCCGCCGTTGAGGCCAGCGAACACGCGCCTTATATAGGTTTCCGCATCACCCAGGAATGCGGCCTTGCGCACGCGAATGTGCATTTCCGCCAGGCCCGCCACCTCCTCCTCGAGCGCGCGCATGCGCTGAGTCATCAACAGCACATCGACGCCGAAATGACGGCTGATCTTGAACCACTGGATGACCTCATCGGCCGTGAAGCGACCCTTACGCGTATTCTCCTTTGGAAAACTCACATGGCACTCATCAATGACGAACAGTGCGCCCACGTTCCCATCCCCCCGCCACTCGTCATAAAAGTCCCAAACGCCACCGAACAAGCGCTGGTTTGCAGGGGGCGTGCGGGCAGGTTTACCGTTATGCACAATCATCGTCTGCACGGCAGGCTGCACACGACGACCCAGGACAGACAACCCGCGAGAGGGGAAATTGAAAGATTCGTCCTCAGACTGATCCTCAAACTCCCCAACGATGAAGGCTTTCTCGCCACGGTTTGCGGCTTCAGCATCCCACCTGCCCAAGATAGGCATAGGGGCCTTACGCAACTCAATCAGGTCCAAGTAACCAGGATCAATCGCCGCAAATTGCTCCAGCTTCAACGGGAGATTGGTAATGACCTTGCGCCCCATCTTGAGCGCTGGCAAGACGTGGTAAACCACGGCCTCATAGCTCTTTCCAGAGCCCGGAACGCCTTCAAGCAGATTGATCATGATCCAAGCCGTGTGAATGGAATCAACTGCAGGACCAGCCTAATGCCGATCGCTGCAACGATGATGCCGAACGCCGTTCCAAGCCCGATGGTTTGCATCATCAACGTGACCTCAGGAGGGACACCAGCCCAGATGCCCGCCAATCTGGCGACCATCTCATCCATGCCCGTAATGCCATCGATCAGGGTCTTGACCAAGCCGAAGACCTGTTCCAGAGACCACAAGAAAAAATCCTGCAGGATGATGACCAGCGATTTGAAAAAGCGTGGGACGAGCTCGAAAAACCAATCGATGAAGCCATCGAGCTTGTCCACCACCTTTTGGATACCGTTGACGATCGCACGTATCGCCGACGTGATTCCCGATTCTTCGGCCATGGGTCAACCTCCAAAAATCAGCGAGCGGGCGAGCCACAGCGCCGTGATCAATATGCAGATGCGGATGAACGGCCAAACCGCAGCAGGCGGGGACACGTCCACAATTCCAAAGTTCACAATGCCCAAATTCAACGGCACCTTGAACGACAAGGGAGAACCGCCGTTGTCCGAAATGTCAGGCATAAAAGCACGCGCGAGAACGTTGAACTTGCCCTGATCGCCACCCAAGCCAGATGCCTCCCAAACGCCTTTAATGCCCTTGGGATACTTGCTTTCGTACAGGTCGGGCTGACCGTGTTCCTTGCCACTACCCACCGAACCCACATCACCGACACCTTCGGATTCACCATTCCCGTTGCCGTTGCCATTGCCGTTTCCGTTCCCGGTCCCGTTTCCCGTATTGGTACCGTTGCCACGAGAGCTACCGGTAGGATCCGTCAAGCCCCTGCAAACCGGGTTTTTAGGATTGGCATTGCAGTAATTGGCACGGTCCACGCCATTGGTCACCGTGACGGTCGAATCACCGCCAGCCGAAGGCTTGCGAGTTTCTGTGACTGTGCAGCTTTCACGCTTGCAATCGACCTGAGTGGTCACATCGACACTGTTGCCCGCCGTATCACGGATGCGAGTCCAATCAACGCCCGTTTGCTCGCCGCTGCTGCGGTCGATACACACGTCCACGCCGTTCACCCGCCCTTTTTGCCCGCCCTTGCAATCGCTGTCAGGCTTGCTCGCATCAATAGGCTTTGTCGGGTCTTCCGCTTCGCCCAGGCCAAGGGCACAGGCCAACCCTGCAACCTGATTTCCAGTGCCCGTACTGATGCCACGTGCGCCCCAGGAATCTCCCTCAGTGACCCAACCAGAGCCAGTATCAAACGATGCAGCACCCGTGAACTCATGCAAGCAGCCGAGAGGCTTTCCACCACTACCGGTCTGACCACTGTCCACACAAACATTCGTGGGCTTTCCGAGGGGAATTTTTCCGTTGACACGGCCTCCTCGGTCCGGGTTTCCGACTGCATTCCAAAGGTTATTGGCAACGTTGCATTTGCCATCATCCGTGTCCCAATACGGATCAAGCGGCTTGATGCACTGGCCAGCTTCATTTCGGACCTCGCCCGCGGGACAAGGGGGCAGACACTCAACATCACGCCGGAACAACTGAAAGAGACTGACAGCAGTACCACTGTCCACAATCCTGCAAGACCCTTCACTCTGAACAGTGATGACCGTTGATGCACTGCCGTACCCAGGCACAGACTTAAGAACCGCACATGCCGCAGCAGTAGAGGCCTGAAACGTCTTACCGTTATCAGCAGACCACTCGACGCAGGTTGCTGCAGACACGGCCAAAGCAGCACTGCACAAACACAAAAAGGCCAATACAGGCCGAATCCATTGCAATTTAACCATTGCGCACCTGTATGCAAAAGACAAGGGCACTGACCGCCCCCATCACGGCCACCAGGACCAGGAAGAGAGCGAGCAGTGCCCCTATCAGCATGGCGAGACCTTACGCCTTGCGCACGCCGCGCTTGCCCAGGTCGATGCCCTTGAAGGCCATGTGAATGCCGATGACGGCCACGCCGATGACCACGACAGCGGATGCAACGGTGGTGAGGTCGACTGCTGCGAAGATTTCAGACATATTGGATGCTCCAAAAAAAAATACGGTGGGCCGCGATATGCGGATTGCACCCGGATGCCCTGCACGCAAGGCGACCGGCTGAAATCAGGCCTTTGAAATGAGCTTGATGCCCAAACTGATGACGAATCCGAGAAACCACCACGTGACGACCGATCCGGCGCCAAAGACGTAAGCGGCCAAAATGACTTCTGGGGTCAAGCCCAGCGCCGCGAAATCCTCGACACGCGAGAAAGACAGGAACGCCTGCTGATCCGCCGGACACGGCAGCGTCTGGACGTTGCAGACGATAAAGTTCATGGCTATTCATCGCCCCAAATCAGATCGCCGCACTCAGGGCAAACCAACACACCAGCAGCGTCTGCCGTTTCGGAATCACTCACGAAATCATCGACATTGCCCTTATGGCCACAGTGCGGGCAATCCTGTTCGTCATCCATGTTTTCCATCCTTTCTGTTTAGTTTTACTAAACACTCTGAGCAAAAAAAAAGACCAGGAACGAATCGAGAGCTACATTCGGTCCACAACACGTTTTGAAACCCTCAGAAAGACACCGGCCGGTGGAGCTGGGTCAGGTCTATAACCTGAGCCCGATGCCAGGGCTCTGCATGGTCCTCAATCAACTGGGCACAGTCCTCGAGGTCCACGACAGGGCAGGCTTCACGCAACGACATGACCCATTCAGGCTGACCGTCATCCATAGACGGCGCCAGGAATGCCCCCGTAGTGCCGGATTGGATGACGTAGGCCATTACGCTGCTTTCTTGGCCTGATCGACCGGCCGAATGTCCACCAGCGTGAGCTTCGTTGCATCCTGCGCGCCGGCTTGCATTTCGAAGGTTGCGACAGCCTTCACCGGCAGACTGTTTCCCAGGTGCGCCCACTTGTCGAATTCCTTCGCATCACCGAGCTTGAAGGGGCGGGTTGCACGGCCGATGCTGCGGCCTGCACTGTTTTCAGCGAGATCCACTTCGCAATGGAACGTGGTGGAACTGAATGCACGGCCCTCGATGGTTCCTTCGCTTTCCTTGACGCCGTGAACGATGACTTCGGATTGAAATTTCATGATGGTTTCCTTTGGTCTTTTGTTGAGGGCTATGCCATGGCGTGACCAGCGCCGGCACCCTTGGTGACTCGTTTGAATGCCTTTGCATACGCGCAGGCGATTTCCTGTTTTCCAAACCGCTGCAGACGGCCAGGAGCCTTTTTGTGCATGACGATTTCGAGAAACTCATCGATGCCCAAATGCTCGAAAGCCAAGGCGATACTGGGCGCAGCAACATCGATTTGCCAACGCACATTGCGGACTACTTCGGCCTCGATGGTTTCAGCAGCCAAACGGGGATTGCATGGCACATGGACCTGAAACGAAACGGCTTCGGCTTCGGCCAATATCGCGGCATGCCAATCACTGGCGCCCGCGAAAAAATCGGCAGGACGGCGGAGCATGTTGGTGTTCAAGACGCGGGCTTTGTTGCCCCAACGCAGCTCAGCGCGCATCCAGCAGGATTCATCCTTGTCGCCGAAAAGCTGGTGGCCCTTTTCGTACACATTGGTTTGCTTTCCAACTTCCTTGGAACCAACGTAGAACGACCGCCCTTTGCCGTTGGACCAGTCGCCAACCATGTTGCACTTGAGGCGACGACCGCCTGAGTCCATCAAACCCGCTTCATAGTCGGCCTTGACACGATCCATGCCGCCACGGATGCCGTCGAAAAAGTCAAGGGCAAGATCGCAACGGGTGATAACGCCTGCAACGTCATCAATCAGATTGGCCATGTGGTCGCGCCAACCGGATTGGGCAAACGTGCAAGCAGAGCCATACACGTTGACATGCATGGTTTTAGCCTGGGCTTGCTGGCGAGGGCTATCGCCCGAGGCCAAATAGCCAACCCAACCCACCTCAACGTCGTTGCGCTCGATGGACCAACGACGACCATAGAAGTCATGACCCTTGCGGACCTCAGGGGCGACCATGTAGTCGGGGCCGAGGGTTTCACAAACGCGCTGAGCCAATTCCATAGCCTGAGCAGCAGGGGAAAAATCGGCATCCTTGCACTGGGCCAGGAGCTTGCGAAGGCGCATCAAACGCACACCGCGCTGATCGCGCTCCATGCCGCTGACTGGCTCGAATTCGTCGTCCGCCGAAGGCGTAGGGAAAAGGATTTCAGGACCGGGCAAGGGAGCGTTGCGCAGCAAGACCGTGAAACGAACCCAGTCCACATGCACAGGGACGCCGGTGGCCAACCGTTCAGCCTGTAAACGAACCTTGACCTGATTGCCATCGAGGACCAAGGCACACGTTTGGGCATGCTTGTTCAAAACCGACTTCGCGGGGCGGGTCATGCTGTCACTCCAGGCGTGGGCTCTGCCACTTTTTTTGTTATCCCCGTGATTACCATCGGGGAGGGCTTGCGCCCCTGCCGCCTGCGCGGACGCCTCCCCCGCCAGCGGGGCCCCCTCCGCGCCGAGCGCAGCCGAGCAAACACCATGGCAAGCAGGGACAAATGCAGGGCGAATCTCGCGAACCATGACACGGGGCACGGGTTGCACGCAGGTCAACATGGGCATGCTGCCCATACCCTGCCCCGTCAAGCTCGCTACGCTCGACGCGCTAGTCGCGCTTTGACGGGTCCCCAGGTTGTCTCCAGGGAGGGGGCAGGCAGGCATACGGGGAGGCTCGGGCCGCGCGTCAACAGGGGACAGAAACAAATAGCCAGGGAGCAGCCCAACAACAGCGCCAAGGACTGCAACGACACCAAATTTGAAGCCGTTCATGGAACCCCCGCACCGTCCCAGGTGGCCCAGGAAATGATATGGATAGCCGTATGACGCATCAATTCATCCAGGCGATCAAGCTGCGCCTGATTGTTGAGGGTGCGCCGCTGCTTACACAACCGATCATGGATGCTGTGCAACTGAACCAGATACCGGGCGTTATCGCTCATTGCAGCACCCCGTTTTTCCGGGCACCGTAGAGGCCGACTTGCTTCCAATTGCGATTGCACTCAGCAAACCGGACCATCGACTGCAGCAACTCGTTCACGCTGCAATCCAACGTTGCAGCAGTCTCCCGGAGCTTTGCGATGATTTCAGGACGGTCGGTGTAGTCGATCCGCGCCCTTTCGGCACGGTAAGCAGCCTTGCGCGCGGCGGCATCAACATGCTTTGCAGGCCGGCCCTTGCGCTTTTCGTTCCCGGCAACGGATTGAATGCCACCCTCTCCGCCAACCTGAGCGACCAGGGCTGCAGATGCACCTGCACAGACGGGAGGGCAGCAATCGTTAGCCGCGTCAAACGCAGCAAATTCTTCAAAACCGAGTTGGAGGGCTGGCATCATGAAGCACTCACTTCGGAGGATTCATGAGCGATCAACCCAACAACATCAGAGACGCCGAGGCCCAGATCAGCCAGTTTCTGGAGAGCGTCCGAGATCGCATGGCGGAAATCGGCGCCGCCAGCGAAATACCCACCGAGCACGCATTCCTTATCGCCTACGACCTCGGAAACCAGATGCGCCACGGGTACACCCAGCGCAAGCAACAGACTCTCTCTGACATGAGCAGGACAAGCACTAGATTCCAGGACAGCGACAAGCCCGAGGGAATAGCGCACGGACTCATCATTGAAGGATTTATCACTGGCTGGATAGGAATTGACAAACTGAGCAAGTGAAGAAAACTGCAGGGCTGGCATGTGTCGCTCCATGGGTGTAAAGTCAGAAGCGTTAACTTTCCATTCAATTTAGAAAATTAACTTTCGTTTTGAAAATTATATTTCAAATTGAAAACTTTTACCTGGAGAAATAGCTATGAATGCAATTGAGGCAATAGTCGGAGTCTATAAGTCGAAATGTGGAATGCGATTCGACAAAGAAGCAGCACAAGCTCTAGGACTGGATGGCAGCACCTTCTCTAACTACATGAAAGGCAGACGCAGACTGCCGGACATGGCCATCGCAAAAATGGCGGAAAGCGCAAACCTTGATGCTATGCAAGTGATAGCAGCAATGAACCTGTGCTACGAGAAAACTCCAGAGGAAGAAAAGGAGTTTTGGGCCAAAAAACTAGCGTCCTACACCGGGCAAATCTTGTAACAGTTGGTCAGGTATCTGGCAAAAAGCCGAACTTCGGGGTTCAAGGTGGTCAGAATCGGCTCTGTTACAAATAGGACTTGGGAAACAAATGGCCTCAACAACCAACCGTACCGACAAGATTCTCGTGGTGGATGACGACGCCCGCATTCGCGATTTGCTGCGGCGCTATCTCACGCAAGAGGGCTTCGAAGTCATGGTTGCGGAAGATGGCAAGGCCCTCAACCGCATTCTGCTGCGCGAAACCGTGGACCTCATCGTGCTGGACCTGATGATGCCCGGCGAGGACGGCCTCTCGATCTGCCGCCGCCTTCGCGCCGCCAACGATCGCACTCCCATCATCATGCTGACCGCCAAGGGCGAGGACGTGGACCGCATCGTGGGCCTGGAAGTGGGCGCCGACGATTACCTGGGCAAGCCGTTCAATCCCCGCGAACTGCTGGCCCGCATCCACGCGGTGCTGCGCCGCAGGCCGCCGCAAGAGGCGCCGGGCGCTCCGTCGGGCGACAACGAGGTCGTCACCTTCGGTCCCTTCACCTTTGATCTGGGCACGCGCGCACTGCAGCGCAGCGGCGAAGAGCTGCCACTCACCACCGGCGAGTTCGCCATGCTGAAGGCGCTGGTCCGCCATCCACGGCAACCGCTGTCGCGGGAAAAGCTGGCCCTGCTGGCGCGTGGCCGCGAGTTCGAGCCGTTCGACCGCAGCCTGGACGTGCAGGTGTCCCGCCTTCGCAAGCTGGTCGAGGTGGACGCCGCGGCGCCGCGCTACATCCAGACGGTCTGGGGCGTGGGCTACGTGTTCGTGCCGGACGGCACGAGCTGATCTCCCTTTTGCCGAGGGCCGCGTTTTCTCCGTGGCGCCCTCTGCCCTTCGGCAATTTCCCGATGATTCTCACGACATGAGCGCCAACTACGAAGCAGCGTCGTCCGACGCCACCAGCCCTGCCCCCCTGGAGGCCCCCGTGTACCTGCGGGCGCAGCGTGCACGGGTGGGGCTGAACCTCTTCTGGCGCACGTTCTTCCTGCTCGCGCTGCTGCTGGTGGGCAGCATCCTGGCCTGGCTGCAGACGCTGCGGGCGCTGGAGTTCGAGCCGCGCACGCTGCAGACGGCGCAGCAGATCGCCTCGCTGGTGAACCTGAGCCGCGCGGCGCTGGTGCATGCCGATGCGATCGCGCGCGTCTCGCTGATCAAGACCATGGCCGACCAGGAAGGCGTTCGCATCCTGCCGCGCGAGCCGTCCGACCGCTTCGACCTGCTGGACGCCTCGGCGCTCGGCATGCGGCTGACCGAAGAACTCACTACCCGCCTGGGGCCGGGCACCATCGTGGCGAGCAACGTCAATGGCGAAAGCGGCCTGTGGGTGGGCTTCACCATCAACGGCGACCCCAACTGGCTGCTGATGGACCGGTCCCGCTTGAGCGCGGCCGGGGGCAAGACCTGGATGATCTGGCTCATCACCGCCGCGGCCCTGTCGCTGGCGGGTGCCGCAGCCATCGCGCGCCTCATCAACCGGCCGCTCAAGCAGCTGTCGTATGCCGCCAACCGGGTGCGCGACGGCGACTTCGCCGCCAGCCAGCTCGACGAAGAAGCCGTGACCAGCGAAATCCGCGAGGTGAACATCGGCTTCAACCGCATGGCGCAAAAGCTCGCCAAGCTGGAGCAGGACCGCGCCGTGATGCTGGCGGGCATTTCGCATGACCTGCGCACGCCCCTGGCCCGCCTGCGGCTGGAAACCGAAATGAGCGTGTCGGACAACGTGGCCCGCGAACACATGGTGGCCGACATCGTGCAGCTCGACGCCACCATCGACAAGTTCCTCGACTACGCCCGCCCCGACAACGTGACCCTGAACCCGGTCAACCTGCATGGCGTGGTGTCGTCGTGCGTGTACGCCGTGCAGGACCATCGCGAGCTGCAGATCTCGATGAACGTGCCCGAGGACCTGAACGTGCTGGCCGACGAGGTCGAACTGGCGCGCGTGATCTCCAACCTGCTCGAGAATGCCCGCCGCTACGGCAAGACGCACGACAGCGGCACGGCCACCGTGGACATCGCGGCCAAGGGGCGCGAGAAGTGGGTGCTCATCAAGGTGCGCGACCACGGCCCGGGCGTGCCGCCGGAGCAGCTGGCCAACCTGACCAAGCCGTTCTTCCGCGGCAATTCGGCCCGCACGGCGGCCGCCGGCGCGGGCCTGGGCCTGTCCATCGTGGACAAGACCGTGCAGCGCATGGGCGGCATCTTCGCCCTGGCCAATTCGGGATCGGGCGGCCTGGTGGCCCACATCCAATTGCAGCGGGCGACCGACCTGCCCGGCGGCAAGGACCCCAAGCAGCGCCTGCAGCGCCCGCAGATCAAGCGCAACCTGCCCCCGCGCCGCCCTAAGCCGGCGAAGGCTTGACGAACAGCAGCGTCGCGGCCCGGGCCTCCATGGCGAGGCCCTGCCCCACCGGGCCGAGCCGCTCGGCGGTCTTGGCCTTCACGTTGACCTGACCCTCCTGCAGCGACAGCGCCTGCGCGATGCGGGCCCGCATCGCGGGGATGTGGGCGGCCAGACGCGGCGCCTGCGCGATCACCGTGCTGTCGATGTTGCCGATCTCGTAGCCCTGCGCGCGCACGCGCCGCGCGGCCTCCACCAGCAGTGCCACGGAATCCGCGCCTTTGAACGTGGGGTCGGTGTCCGGGAAGTGGCTGCCGATGTCCCCCAGCGCCGCGGCGCCCAGCAACGCGTCGGTGATGGCGTGCAGCAGCACGTCGGCATCGGAATGGCCGAGCAGGCCCATGGTGTGCGGCACGTCCACACCGCCGATGACGAGGCGGCGCCCCGGCACCAGCGCATGCACGTCCCAGCCTTCGCCGATTCGGATGTTCATCGTTCGCGTTCCTGCAGGCGCTGCGCGCGCCTAAAAAATCGTCTTGCCCGGCACGGCCGAGGCTTCGCCCCGGGCGCCGCCGAAGCGGTCCAGGGTGGCGGCATGCATGCGCTGCGCCAGCACCGCCTCGGCCAGCGCGAAGTCGGCCGGGTAGGTCACCTTGAAGTTCTGCGCGCCGCCCGGCACCAGCCGGGGGTGCAGGCCCATGGCCTCCATGGCGCTCGCTTCGTCGGTGGCCACCGGGCCCAGGTGCTCCAGCGCCTGCCGCAGCGGCCCGAGGCGGAACATCTGGGGCGTCTGGGCGAGCCACTTGTCGGTGCGGTCCACCGTGGAGGACACGCGCACGCCGCCCGGGCCGTCAATCGCGGTCTTGAGCGTGTCGGCCAGCTTGTGGGCCAGCAGCCCGCCCACGGCGTCGTCGGCGCAGGCGTCGATCAACGCGTCGATCTGCGCCGTGGTGACCAGGCAGCGGGCCGCATCGTGCACCAGCACCCAATCTTCGGGCAGCGCGCCGCGCTCTTGCAGCACGCGCAGGCCGCCCAGCACCGTCGCCGCGCGGGTGGCGCCCCCCGCAGGGGGCCACGAAGAAGGTGGGCTGAGGCTGGCCGTCGAAAAAACGCATCGCCCGGGGCCACGGCCACCAGCGTGCCCAGCAGCCGGCCCACGCCGGCGAACGCGGCCAGGGTGTGCAGGACCATGGGATGCCCGGCCACCGGCTGGTACTGCTTGGGCAGCACCGGCACCTGGCCTGCCGCCACCCGGTCGATCCCCGAAGGCTGCGCCACCGCACGGGCGCCCACGCCGGCACAGGGCACCAGGGCCCAGAAACGCCCCTGGCCGGAGAGCGGTGGCGGCGAAAGGTGCGGGAGCAGATCGGTCATGGGGCGGCCATTGTAGGAGGGGCGGGCGTCCCCATCTGACAACGTGCGCCGAGAGCACGCCCGCCTAGAATTGCCACTCGCCCGCACCGCCCGACCGCCGCGCACACCGCGCCCCCGGGGCCGGTGTCCCGGGCCCGACGCACCGCCACCCGCATGGACCTCCCCAAACTCATCCCCGGAAAACGTTTCACCCTGCCACGCCCGGTGGGCAGCGCCGATGCCCTGCTGCTGGCGCGCCTGGGCGAGCGAGAGAAAGCCGCGCGGCGCACCACCGCCATCGTGACGGCCGACGCCACCGATGCGCGGCGCCTCATCGACGAGATGGCGTTCTTCGCCCCCGAGCTGCGCTGCGCGCTGTTCCCCGACTGGGAGACGCTGCCCTACGACACGTTCTCCCCGCACCAGGACCTGATCAGCGAGCGCCTGGCCACGCTGTGGCGCATCAGCCAGGGCGACGCGGACGTGGTGCTGGTGCCGGCCACCACGGCGCTGTACCGGGTGGCGCCGCCCTCCTTTCTCGCGGGCTACACCTTCCACTTCAAGGTCAAGCAGAAGCTGGACGAGGCGAAGTTCAAGGCGCAGCTCACGCTGGCGGGCTACTCCCACGTGTCGCAGGTGGTGAGCCCGGGCGAGTACGCGGTGCGCGGCGGGCTGATCGACCTCTTTCCCATGGGCTCGCTGGTGCCTTACCGCGTGGACCTGTTCGACGATGAGATCGACAGCATCCGCACGTTCGATCCGGACAGCCAGCGCAGCCTGTACCCCGTGCCGGAGGTGCGCCTGCTGCCGGGCCGCGAATTCCCGATGGACGACGACGCGCGGGCCAAATTCCGCAGCCGCTGGCGCGAGATGCTGGAGGGCGACCCGACCAAGAGCCGCATCTACAAGGACATGGGCAACGGCGTGGCCACCGCGGGCATCGAGTACTACCTGCCGCTCTTCTTCGACGAGACGGCGACCGTGTTCGACTACCTCGGCGCCGAGGCCACCGTGGTGCTGCACGGCGATCTGGAGCCGGCCTTCCAGCGGTTCTGGCAGGACACGAAGGACCGCTACCGCCTGATCCAGGGCGACCCAGACCGCCCGGCCCTGCCGCCGGAAGCGCTGTTCCTCACCACCGAGCAGTTCTACACCCGTGCCAAAGCGCACCCGCAGCTCGCCTTGCGACCGGGCGTGGAGGACATTGCCGACAACGCCCATTTCCAGAAGCTGGGCGACCTGTCGGTGGCGCGCGGTGCCGAAGACCCCCTGGCGCGCCTGCACGCCCACATCCGCAACACCCCGCACCGCGTGCTGCTGCTGGCGGAAAGCGCCGGGCGGCGCGAGAGCCTGCTCGATTTCCTGCGCGCCTCTCAGTTGAGCCCGCCGGCCTTCGACTCGCTGGCCGAGTTCCAGACCCATGCCGAGGAGAAGGTGGGCATCGCCACGGCCGCCGTCACGACGGGCTTCAGCTGGCTCGGCGACGGCATCGACTTCGTGACCGAGACGGAGCTGTTCGCCGCCGGCGCCACCACGCGCCGGCGCAAGAAGCAGGAGCAGGTGAGCGATGTCGAGGCGCTGATCAAGGACCTGTCCGAGCTCAACGTGGGCGACCCGGTGGTGCACAGCGCGCATGGCATCGGCCGCTACCACGGGCTCATCAACATGGACGTGGGCCAGAAGAACCCCGACGGCACGCCCGCGCTGCAGGAATTTCTGCACCTCGAATACGCCGACAAGGCGGTGCTGTACGTGCCCGTCAGCCAGCTGCAGCTCATCAGCCGCTACACGGGTGTGAGCGCCGACGAGGCGCCGCTGCACAAGCTGGGCAGCGGCCAGTGGGAGAAGGCCAAGCGCAAGGCGGCCGAGCAGGTGCGCGACTCCGCGGCCGAGCTGCTCAACATCTACGCCCGCCGCGCGGCGCGCGAAGGCCACGCCTTCCGCTACTCGCCACAGGACTACGAGCAGTTCGCCAACGACTTCGGCTTCGAGGAAACGGCCGACCAGAACGCGGCCATCCACGCGGTCATCCAGGACATGATCTCGCCCCGCCCCATGGACCGCCTGGTCTGCGGCGACGTGGGCTTCGGCAAGACCGAGGTGGCCCTGCGCGCGGCCTTCGTGGCCGTCACGGGCGGCAAGCAGGTGGCGTTCCTCGCACCCACCACGCTGCTGGCCGAGCAGCACTACCAGACGCTGATGGACCGCTTCGGCAAGTGGCCGGTGAAGGTGGCCGAGGTGTCGCGCTTCCGTTCGGGCAAGGAGATCACCTCTGCCATCAAGGGCATTGGCGACGGCACGGTGGACATCGTGGTGGGCACGCACAAGCTGCTCTCCGAATCCACCCAATTCCACAACCTGGGCCTGCTCATCATCGACGAGGAGCACCGCTTCGGCGTGCGCCACAAGGAGCAGATGAAGGCGCTGCGCGCCGAGGTGGACGTGCTCACCCTCACCGCCACGCCCATCCCACGCACGCTCGGCATGGCGCTGGAGGGCCTGCGCGACCTGTCCGTGATCGCCACGGCGCCCCAGCGGCGCCTGGCCATCAAGACCTTCGTGCGCAACGAGGGCACGGGCGTGATCCGCGAGGCCGTGCTGCGCGAGCTCAAGCGCGGCGGGCAGTGCTACTTCCTGCACAACGAGGTCGAGACCATCGAGAACCGGCGCCAGAAGCTGGAAGAGATATTGCCCGAGGCCCGCATCGCCGTGGCCCACGGCCAGATGCCCGAGCGCGAGCTGGAAAAGGTCATGCGCGATTTCGTGGCGCAGCGCTACAACATCCTGCTGTGCTCGACCATCATCGAGACCGGCATCGACGTGCCCACGGCCAACACCATCATCATGAGCCGCGCCGACAAGTTCGGTCTGGCGCAGCTGCACCAGCTGCGCGGCCGCGTGGGCCGCAGCCACCACCAGGCCTATGCCTACCTGATGGTGCCGGACATCGAGGGCCTGACCAAGCAGGCCGCGCAGCGGCTCGACGCCATCCAGCAGATGGAAGAGCTGGGCAGCGGCTTCTACCTGGCCATGCACGACCTGGAGATCCGCGGCGCGGGCGAAGTGCTGGGCGAGAACCAGAGCGGCAACATGCTGGAGGTGGGGTTCCAGCTCTACAACGAGATGCTGTCGGAGGCCGTGCGCTCGCTCAAGGCGGGCAAGGAGCCCGACCTGCTGGCGCCGCTGTCCGTCACCACCGACATCAACCTGCACGCGCCCGCGTTGCTGCCCAATGACTACTGCGGCGACGTGCACCTGCGCCTGTCGTTCTACAAGAAGCTGGCCACCGCAAAGACCACCGACCAGATCGACAGCCTGCTGGAGGAGATCGTGGACCGCTTCGGCAAGCTGCCGCCGCAGGCGCAGACCCTGATCGACGTGCACCGCCTGCGCTGCATGAGCCAACCCTATGGCGTGGTCAAGGTGGATGCGGCGCCCGGCGTGATCCACATCACCTTCAAGCCGCAGCCGCCGATCGATCCGATGAACATCATCCACCTGATCCAGAAGAACAAGCACATCAAGCTGGCCGGCAACGAGAAGCTGCGCATCGAACGCGAACTGCCCGAGGCCAAGGACCGGGTGCAGATGGTGCGCGACGTGCTGCGCAGCCTGGGGCAGCCGCTGGCGCAGGGCGCGCCCGCCTGACGGATGGCTTGGGACGGTGCCGTGGTGAGCGGCATGCCATGCACGGTGTTCGGTGCCTTCCGGCCGGGGCGCCCCGCCATCTGGCCGGACCCTTTGCATTCAGAGCGAAACGTGCCCTGAGCGCAATAAGTACTAGGGCATATAGCTATAAAAATAATAGCATCCGACATGCCAATCGCTGGCGCACGCGCCAGCACACCGCGAACGGGTGCAGGAATTGCTTGGACGATGGCACGCGCCGGGATGGCACCGGCGGCCATTCGTTCCAACCGATCCAAGGAGTCCGCCCATGCGTGTTGCACGCCCGATCCCGGCATTTTTCTGCGCCCTCGGCCTCGTGGCCACGGCAGCGCCCGCGCTGGCCCAGGGCACCTACCCGGACCGCCCGGTGAAAGTGATCGTCGCGCTCCCCGCTGGCGGCAGCGCCGACATGATCGCGCGCATGGTGGGCCAGAAGATGGCGGCCGAACTGGGCCAGCCGTTCGTGGTGGACAACAAGGCGGGCGCTTCGGGCCAGATCGGCACGCCCATGGTGGCCCGTGCGGCGCCGGACGGCTACACGATCATGGTGTCGCCCGCGTCGTTCCTGACCACCAACAAGAGCATCTTCAAGACCCTGCCCTATGACCCGCAGGCCGACTTCGTGCCCATCACCAAGCTGGTGAACCAGCCGATGGTGCTGGTGGCCAAGGACGCGCAGAAGTTTCCGAGCGTGGCCGCCGTGCTGCAGGCGGCCCGGGCCGCGCCGGGCCGGGTGACCTACGCATCGTCGGGCGACGGCAGCCCGCAGCACCTGGCGGCGCTGATGTTCGGCACCCGCACGCAATCGAGCATGCTGCATGTGCCGTACAAGGGCGGTGCCCCGGCCATCAACGACACGCTGGCGGGCAACGTGGACCTCATGTTCGCCGTGCTGCCCGAAGCGTTGCCGCACATCCAGTCGGGCAAGCTGCAGGCGCTGGCGGTGATGAGCGCGCAGCGTTCGGCGGTGCTGCCGCAGGTGCCCACCATGGCGGAAAGCGGCGTGCCGCAGGTGGAACTGTCGGCCTGGGTCGGCCTGCTGGCACCGGCCAGGACGCCGCAGCCCGTCATCGACCGGCTGCGCAGCGCCGCCCACACCGCCTTGGCGGGTGACACCCAGACCCGGCTGGCGGCCAGCGGCATGGAGGTGGCGCCCGGCACCACCCAGCAACTGCAGGACACCATCGCCGCGGAAATCAAACTGCACGCCGAACTGGTCAAGGCGGCCGGGCTGGCGCCCCAGTGAAGCAACGAGGCGGGAGCGGCAGCGATCCCGGCAGAGGCAGGCAGCGGCAGGCGACCTGGGGATAATCCCCGCTGTGTCCCGGAACGCCGCCGCTGCGCGCCGGGCAGTCCCCTCCCCTTCCTTTTGTCTTCGCCGCA
The DNA here is from genome assembly GCF_057546605.1 of Acidovorax sp. KPB24-03. NCBI lineage: Bacteria > Pseudomonadati > Pseudomonadota > Betaproteobacteria > Burkholderiales > Comamonadaceae > Acidovorax > Acidovorax sp. KPB24-03. Next base: position 108,134 of record NZ_BAAJYR010000001.1, read on the forward strand.
GGATCTTTCCTCCCCCCATCCATGAGTGCCGCCACCGAATTCGCTCCCGGCCTTGTCGTCCAAGGCCTTTCCACCCCGCTGTCCCTGTCGGACTTCAAGCTCATCGCATTCGACATGGACTCCACCCTGATCAACATCGAGTGCGTGGACGAGATCGCCGACGCGGCGGGCCGCAAGGCCGAAGTGGCCGCCATCACCGAGGCCGCCATGCAGGGCCTGATCACCGACTACAAGGAAAGCCTGCGCCAGCGCGTGGCCCTGCTGCGCGGCGTGACCGTCGGGCACCTGGAACACGTGTTCGCCGAGCGGCTGCGCTTCAACCCCGGCGCCAAGGAACTGGTGGCGGCGGCCCGCTCCGCGGGCTTGACCACGCTGCTGGTCTCGGGCGGCTTCACGTTCTTCGCCGACCGGGTCCGCGCCGGGCTAGGCATCGATCTCGCGCGGTCGAACCAGTTGGAGGTCGAGGACGGCGTGCTCACCGGCCGCATGGTGGACCAGGCCTGGGGCGACATCTGCGACGGCGCCGAGAAACGCCGGACGCTGCTGGAAGTGGCCTCGCTCCTGGGCATTTCGCCCAGCCAGGCCATTGCCGTGGGTGACGGCGCCAACGACCTGCCCATGATGGGAGCCGCGGGCCTGTCGGTGGCCTACCACGCCAAGCCGGCGGTGCGGGCCCAGGCCAAGGTGGCGATCAACGAAGGCGGGTTGGATCGTCTGCTGGAAGTGCTGCGCTGACGCCCTGGCGTGCCCATCGGCGCGCCACCCCGATTGCTATTATTTCAATAGCAACCAAGCCAAACGATACTAGGGCATCAGCCTCTTTTCATTCGAACTGCGATCCGCTGGATCGCATAAGAGGATCGCTCGTTATATCGATATGAAAATAAAAGAATGGCGCATGCCCGCGCCCTTCACTACATTCACGTCTTCTAACGGCGCGCGCTGGGGCGTCCGCCGACCGATCCAACCGACTGAAATGAAAGCCCTCTCCATGCTGAAGAAAACGCTGTCCGCCATTGCCGTTGCCACCTTGGTCTTCTCGGCGCATGCCGCCGATGTGCTCAAGGTCGCGGCCTCGGCGGTGCCGCATGCGGAAATCCTGAACTTCGTGAAGCCGCAGCTCAAGGCCCAGGGCGTGGACCTGCAGGTCAAGGAATTCAGCGACTACATCCAGCCCAATGCCGCGGTGGAAGACAAGCAGCTGGACGCCAACTTCTTCCAGCACCAGCCCTACCTGGACAGCTACAACAAGGACCGCAAGAGCAGCATCGTCGCCGTGCCCGACGGCAAGGTGCACGTGGAGCCCTTCGGCGCCTACTCCCGGAAGATCAAGGCCGTGGGCGAGCTCAAGGAAGGCGCTCTGGTCGCCATCCCCAACGACCCGTCCAACGCTGGCCGCGCGCTGATCCTGCTGCAAAAGCAGGGCCTGATCGAGCTGAAGGACCCCAAGAACATCACGGCCACCCCGATCGACATCGTGAAGAACCCCAAGAAGCTCAAATTCCGCGAACTCGAAGCCGCCCTGCTGCCGCGCGCGCTGCAGGACGTGGACCTGGCGCTCATCAACACCAACTACGCCATCGAGGCCAAGCTCAACCCCACCAAGGACGCGCTGTTCATCGAAGGCGCTGACTCGCCCTACGCCAACCTGGTGGCCGCGCGCGCCGACCGCGCCAACGACCCCCGCATCCAGAAGCTGGTGAAGGCGCTGCACACGCCGGAAGTGAAGAAGTTCATCCAGGACAAGTACCAGGGCGCCGTGGTGCCCGCGTTCTGAGGGCGGACCAACGTCGCGCCTGCGCGGCCCGCACGCACTGGCACACGCGGCGATGCGTGCGGGCCGCGTCGCCTGCAGACGGCCGTCGCCTCCGGTGGCCAGCGCCAGCAGCGCACCGGCGCTTTGAGCCGCCGGACTCCGATGGGGCTCAGAACACCATGCCCCCGGCAACGTCGATGGTCGTTCCGGTGACCATCCACCGCGCTGCGACACCGCGAACGCCACGGCGTCGGCGATGTCCGCCGGCGTCCCCACCCGGCCGAGCGGCGTCTTGCCGACCAGCATGTCGACCATTTCCTTGGGGGCATCGGCACTGCCTTCCGTTTTCACGAAGCCCGGGGCGATGCCCACCACCCGGATCTGGCGGGGTCCAAGCTCTATGGCCAGCGAACGCGTCAGCGTGTCGACGGCGCCCTTGGTGGCCGAGTAGGCATGCACCACCGGGTAGGGACTCTTGGCCAGCCCCGAACTGATGTTGACCACGACGCCACCCGCCGGCAGCACGCGCGCAGCAGCCTGCGTGGTCAAAAGCAAACCCCGCACGTTGAGCGCGAAGTGGGCATCGATGCTGTCCGCCGTCAGCGAATCCAGCGAGTCCATGCGGTAGATGCCCGCATTGTTCACGAGGATGTCCAGCCGACCGAACTGTGCAAGGGCAGCATCGATCAACGGCTGGATCTGCGATGGCTGCGAGAGGTCTGCCTGCGCGGCGACTGCCCGGCCACCGGCGGCGGTGATGCGGCGCACAACGGCGTCCGCGTCCGATGCGGCGGTGGCGTAGTTCACGACGATGGACGCGCCATCGGCGGCCAGTCGCTCGGCGATGCCGGCACCGATGCCTTTGGATGAACCGGTGACGATCGCGACCTTGCCCGAGAGTGAGCTCATGGATTTTCCTTTGGGGTGATGAGGGTGGAGGAATGAAGTGCTGGGATTCCCATCGGCGCCGGGCCGGAGAAGCGCCAACGATAGGCACAACGTCGCTTCAGATAAATGGGTGCTCGCGGCATGCGGCATGAAGCAGTGCTTCACAATCGGCGCCATGTCCCCCGATCTCCTTGCCCCCATTGCCGCGTTCGCGCGCGTTGCGCACCATGCGAGCTTCACCCGGGCCGCCACGGAACTGGGTGTGTCGCCGTCGGCGCTTTCGCAGACGATCCGCAAGCTGGAAGCCAGTCTGGGTGTGCGGCTGCTTGACCGTTCGACGCGGCGCGTCGGCGTCACTGAACTGGGCCAGCGGTTCCTGGCACAGGCGCAGCCGAGCCTGGCGTCGTTGGCGCTTGCCATCGAAGGCATGAACGAGTCGCGGGACAGGCCGTCAGGGCTGCTGCGGCTCAATGTTTCGCGCACCGCCGCCGACATCGTGGTGCTACCGCACCTGCAGGCGTTCCTCGCGGAATTCCCGGACATCACGCTCGACCTGCATTGCGACAACGCGCTGCTCGACATCGTGGCTGGCGGCTTCGATGCCGGCATCCGACTGGGGGAGTATCTGGCGCAGGACGTGGTGGCCGTGCCCATCGGCGGGCGGCAGCGCATCGCAACGGTGGCGTCCCCCCGTTACCTGCAAGGACGCGCCTTGCCGCAGGTGCCCCAGGACCTGGCCGGCCATCGCTGCCTCAACGTGCGGCTGGGCGGAGGGATCTACCGCTGGGAATACACGAACAGGGGGCGCGCGGTCGAGGTGGAAGTGCAGGGGCCGCTGATCTCGAACGACGGAGACATCCTGGTCGCGGCAGTGCGCGCCGGCGCCGGCATCGCCTGCGTGTTCGAAGTGCAGGTGGCCGACGACATCGCCGCAGGCCGGCTGATGCCGGTGCTCAAGCCCTGGTGGCCGACCTTTCCGGGCTTCCACCTCTACCACCCGAGCCGCACCCACGTGCCGCGCAAGCTGCGCGTGTTCATTGACTTCCTGCAGGCCCGCGCGAAGCCCTGAAGGCCGCGCCACGCTGCACCAAGCGGGCAGCACGGTGATCGAGCGAAGGCGCTGCGGCTCGGTGATCCGCACGTGGCGGCACCGCCGCCGGCGCGCTCACTCGCTCGCTCGCCGGATCAATCGCCCTGCAGGCTGCGCGCCACCCACCACGCCAGCGCAAACATGGTGGCACCCGTCAACGTGTCGAGCACTCGCCACGCGCGCGGATCGGCGAACACGTGCTGCAGCCGCCGACCCGCGAAGGCCAGCACGAGAAACCACAGCAGGCTGGCGCAGGCGGCACCCACCACGAAGACCCACTTCAGGCCGCCATCCTGCCGCGCGCCAATCGACCCGATCAGCACCACGGTGTCCAGGTACACGTGCGGATTGAGCAGCGTGATGACGGCCAGCGCGCCGACGACGCCCAGTGCACTGCGTTCGGCCCGCCCCGTGGCGGCCAGCGCCGCCTGCGGCGCGCAGAACGCCCGGTGCCACGCAAAGCATCCGTACGCGAACAGGAACACCGCCCCGCCCAACGTCAGGCACCACGCCAGCGTGGGCGATCGGCCCAGCAGCTGCGCCATGCCGGCCACGCCCACCGCCACCAGCAACGCGTCGCTGATGACGCACCAGGCAATGCAGGCGCGTACATGGCGGCCCTGCACGGCCTGGCGCAGCACAAACAGGTTCTGTGCGCCGATGGAGACGATCAACGTCAGGCACACCGTGAATCCGGCCAGCCACGAGGCGGAGACGGAAGCGGCAGAAAAGGAGGGCGAGGCGATCCACATGGGTGAATTGTCCGAACCGCTTTGATTTAAGTAAACTTAAAGTATCTAAGCAATATGAAGCAAAACTAATGCTGGACTATGCCGGCCTGGAAGCCTTGGCGGCCGTGGTGCGCGAAGGCAGCTTCGAGCGCGCTGCGCGCAAGCTGCACGTCACGCCCTCGGCCATCTCGCAGCGCGTGAAGCAGTTGGAGGAGCGCGCAGGCCAGGTGCTGGTGCTGCGCGGAACGCCGTGCACGGGCACCGACGCGGGCCGCCGGCTCTGCCTGCACGTGGAACAGGTGGCCTTGCTGGAAAACGAACTGCGCCGTGCCAACCCTGCGTTGATGCCCGACACCCAGGCGCCAGCCCCCACATTGAAGCTGGCGGTGAATGCCGATTCCCTGTCGACCTGGTTCATGGACGCGATGGCGGCCTTCACCGCAGGAGGCAACGAGCTGCTGGACATCCGCATCGACGACCAGGAACACACCGCCCAGCGACTGCGCGAAGGCGAGGTGATCGCCGCCGTCACCGCCAGCGCCGGCAGCATCGCGGGCTGCAACACCTGGCCGCTGGGCGCCATGCACTATGTGGCGGTCGGCAGCCCGCCATTCGTGGAGCGCCACTTCGGCGGCGGCGTGACGCCCGAGACTGCCGCGCTCGCGCCCATGATGGTCTATGGCCGCAACGACCGCCTGCAGGACCAGTGGCTGCAGCGCCAGGGCCTGGCCTCGCGCCGCCATCCGCCCCGCCACTTCATGCCGTCCAACCAGGGCTTCCTGCGCAGCTGCGAGGTCGGCATGGGCTGGGGCATGCATCCCACGGTGCTGATCGAGCGGCAACTGGCCGATGGCACGCTGGTGGAGCTTCGGCCGCAGGCGGGGATGGACGTGCCCCTGTACTGGGCGCTGCCGCGCTCGGCCCAGGCGGGGCTGGAGCGGCTCACGCGCTGCGTGATGGCGGCGGCGGGGGCCTGGCTGGGCGACGGCACGGCGCGACCATCGCTTGCTGCGCGTCAAACCCCTTGACGCCGGAACGGGCATGCTCTGCCCCGGCCCGGTCCAACCCACCCGACCACCCGACCACCCGACGACTTCAACCACCGCGCAGCCCCGCGCACCGATCCGATGGATTCAACCGCCCCCCTTCAGCCCCCCGTTCGGCACACCCTGGACCTGGCGGGCATCACCGACCTCGTGCACAGCTTCTACGCCGACGTGCGCGCCGATGCCCTGCTGGGCCCCGTGTTCGACGCGGCGCTGCAGGACCGCTGGGAGCCGCACCTGGCGCGCATGGTGGACTTCTGGAGCACGGTGGCGCTGGGCAGCCGGCGCTACCGCCGCAACGTGCTCGCGCGGCACGGCGCGCTGGAGGCATCCATCGACCTGAACCGCGTGTTGTCGGCCGAGAACGAACTGGCCGCCCGCGTGACGGCCACGCGGTCCCAGGCCAGCCAATGGCGGCATGTGGAAGACCGCCTCGACGGCATCAAGCTGGGCCTGGCCCAAAGCGATGGCAACCGCTACCACCTGCGTGCCAACGTGGAGGCCACCAACCAGACCTACCAGCCGGACTATGGACTTCCCGCGCTGGGCGGGCGGCCGGTCGCCGTGCCACGGGACCGGCAGTTCGGCGAGCCCTTCGGCGACTCGACCACCGACAACCGCATCTACGACCTGCACGGCGATGTCGCCCTGTCGGCCCACACGCGCTGGTCGGCCGATTTCACGCACCTGCAGGCGCATTCGACCTCCATCAAGAACCTGCTGAACGGCTCGCCGCTGGCGGGCCAGCCCGCCGGCACCTATGCCCGGGTCTCGGCCTGGGAGCCGGGCACAGAGCGCCGCATCGACTCGTTCTCGACCGCGCTTTCCAGCACGCAGGGCACCGGCGCGGTGACGCACCAGTTGTACTTCGGGGCGGACTACTACAAGGAGGTGCTGAACCAGCCCGCGCTGTCGGTGCCGGCGTCCACCAGCCCGAGCATCAACGTGTTCAACCCGGTCTACGGGCGGGTGACCGCGCCCCCGGCCGGTGCGGTGCTGGCGCAGAGCCTGACGACGCAGGATCTCGAATCCGTGTCGGTGTCCGCCCAGGATCAGATCGACTTCGGCGCCTGGTCGGTGGTGGCGGGCCTTCGCTTCACGCGCCAGCGCTTCCTGTACGGCACGGCCGGCGTGCTGCCCGTGGAGGAGTCGCGGTGGAACCCGAAGCTGGCGGTGCTGCGCCGGCTGTCGGAGACCGATACGCTGTATGCCAACGTGTCCACCGGCACCTCGCCCAACCAGGTGGCTTCATCGTCGAACCAGTCCCTGCCCTCGCGCCGTTCGGCGCAGGTCGAAGCCGGCTGGAAATCGCTGTGGCGCGGCGGCGCGGTGGTCAGCGACCTGGCGGTGTACCGCCTCGATCAGAAGAACATGATCGCGTCCGACCTGAGCACGCCGCTGAACAACTTCGACTTCACCACGGCCGGCAGCGCGCGGTCGCAGGGCATCGAGGCGTCGCTGTCCGGCCAGGTGACGGACCGGGTGACCGTGGCCGCCACCTATGCCTTCACCCATGCGAAGTACCTGCAGAACCCCGTGTACGGCGGCATGTCCGTGCCGAACGTGGCCCGGCATGCGGCCACGCTGTGGGCGCAGTACGCCTGGAATGCGCAGTGGAAGACGGGCGCGGGCCTGTACCTGCAAAGCCGGCGCTTCGCCGACGAGGCCAACACCACGGTGCTGCCGGGCTACGCGCGCGTCGACCTGAGCCAGACCTGGACGGCGAAGCTGGCCAACGGCCAGAGCGTCGAGGTCCAGGCGACGGTGCGCAACCTGTTCGACCAACACTACTTCGTGTCGAGCCACCTGCACGTGAGCCGCTGGATCACGCCGGGCCAGGGGCGCAACGCGTTCGTCTCGGCCACCTACCGCTTCTGAGCGTCCGCCGGCCCGTCCATCCCGCCCAGTGCCCGGAGCACGTTCTCGGCCGTGGCGGGCGCGGTCAGCGTGACCGGCTCCCGGGCCGCCTCAGCCGGGCGCGCTGCGGCAATCGCGTTGCGCAGGGCCTCGTACACGCTGATGGCCAGCATGAACGGCGGCTCGCCCACGGCCTTGCTGCCGCCCACGTTGTCTTCCCGGTTGGCCTCGTGCCACAGCGCCACGGTGAAGCGTTCGGGGATGTCACCCGTGGCCGGGATCTTGTAGGTGCTGGGCGCGTGGGTGGTGAGCCGGCCCTGGTCGTTCCACACCAGCTGCTCGGTCGTGAGCCAGCCCATGCCCTGCACGAAGCCGCCCTCGATCTGGCCGATGTCGATGGCCGGGTTGATGCTGCGGCCCACGTCGTGCAGGATGTCCACCGCCAGCACGCGGCTCTCGCCGGTGAGCGTGTCGATGGCCACCTCGGTGCAGGCCGCGCCGTAGGCGAAGTAGTAGAACGGCCGGCCGGTGAGCGTGGCCTTGTCGTAGTGGATCTTGGGCGTGCGGTAAAAGCCGTCGCTCCACAGCTGGATGCGGTTGGCATAGGCCTCCTTCACCACGTCGCCCCAGTTGCGCACGGCGTGGGGCGTGATGACCTGCCCGCCGGCGAATTGCACCTCGCCGGCGCCGCAGTGGTCCAGGCCGCACACGAAGGCGGCGAGGTTGTCGCGCACGTGGCGCGCGGCGAACTGGGCAGCGCGGCCGTTCAGGTCGGTGCCGCTCGATGCGGCCGTGGCGCTGGCATTGGGCACCTTGCTGGTGTCGCTGGCGGTCACCAGCACGCGCGCCAGCGGCACGCCCAGTTCGTCGGCCACGATCTGCGCCACCTTGGTGTGCAGGCCCTGGCCCATCTCGGTGCCGCCGTGGTTCACCTGCACGCTGCCATCGGTGTACACGTGCACCAGCGCGCCGGCCTGGTTGAACAGCGTGGCGGTGAAGCTGATGCCGAACTTCACCGGCGTGATCGCCAGCCCGCGCTTGAGCACCGGGCTCGCGGCATTCCAGGCCAAAATGGCCTCATGCCGGCGTTTATATTGGCTGGATTGCTCTAATTTTGGTAGCAGATCGTGGAGGATGTTGTCCTCCACCGGCATCTGGTAGTGGGTGACGTTGCGGTCGGTGGTGCCGTAGAGGTTGCGCATGCGCACCGCGAGCCCATCGCACCCCAGGGCCCGCGCGATGTCGCCCAGAATGGCCTCGATGGCGATCACGCCCTGCGGCCCGCCGAAGCCGCGAAAGGCCGTGTGGCTCTGCGTGTTCGTCTTGCAGCGGTACGAGGCGATCTCGACGTTTTCCAGGAAGTACGCGTTGTCGCTGTGGAACACGGCGCGGTCGGCCACGGGGCCCGACAGGTCGGCCGAGAAGCCGCAGTTGGCCGCCATGCGCAGCCGCAGGCCCGTGATGCGGCCCGTGCCGTCGAAGCCCACGTCGTATTCGTAGGCGAACGGGTGGCGCTTGCCCGTCACCATGAAATCCTCGTCCCGGTCCAGCCGCAGCTTGACCGGGCGACCGAATTGGTTCGCCGCCACCGCCGCCCACACGGCCAGGTGGCCGGCCTGCGTCTCCTTGCCGCCGAAGCCCCCGCCCAGGCGCCGGCATTCCACGCGCACCGCGTGGTTCTCCAGCCCCAGGGCATGCGCCACCCAGTGCTGCACCTCGCCCGGGTGCTGGGTGCTGGAGTGGATCCACCACTGCCGCTGCTCCAGCGGCAGCGCGTAGGCGATCTGGCCCTCCAGGTAGAAATGCTCCTGCCCGCCGACCTCGAAGCGGCCCTGCAGCCGGTGCGCCGCGCGGCCCAGGCCCGCGTCGGCGTCGCCGCGGCGCCAACGAAGACGGGCGGCAGCACGTAGCTTTCGGCGGCCAGCGCCTCGTGCACGGTCAGCACCGCGGGCAGGGGGGGTGATGTCCGGCACCACGGCGCGCGCGGCGCGGCGGGCCTGCATGACCGAATCGGCCACCACCAGGCCGATCACCTGGCCCACGTGCTGCACGGTGTCGATGGCGAACACGGGCTCGTCGTGCGCGAAGGCAGCCAGCAGCTTGTCGCCCGGCACGTCGGCGCTGAGCACCACGCCGTGCACGCCGGGCAGGGCCAGCGCCGCGCGGGTGTCCACCCCGTTCAGGCGCCCGTGCGCCACGGGCGAGAGGATGGGCGCGGCATACAGCGTGCCCTTCACCTCGGGCAGGTCGTCGATGTAATGGGCGCTGCCCGCCACCTGGGCGCGCGCGCTTTTCGTGGGGGTGCGAGCGG